>JBKPPO010000362.1:0-29107 GCA_046733635.1 Pseudomonadota bacterium
AAGATCAACCTGTCCACCGTTTTCGCCGGTCAAAACGTCGGCGTCAAAGAAGTCGATGAAAAAGTCTGGCTGATCAGCTTCATGCACTACGACCTGGGGTACTTCGACCACGAGAGCAATCGTTTCGAATGTGCCGAGAGCGCGTTCGCTGCTAAGGTGTTACCCATGTCATCGGTATAAAACGTTACCGATGTGTCCAGAACGGACCTTACAAAGAATGGTGGAAAGGGAGGGAATCGAACCCTCGACCCCGGCATTATGAGTGCCGTGCTCTAACCAGCTGAGCTACCTTTCCACTGCCCCGATACCCGCCCCGGGGCTGCGAATGCCGCCCGAAGCGAAGGGGCCGCGATTCTCTAGGCCTCGCCTCGCGCTGTCAAGGCAATCCCCGCAAAAACAACGGCTTAGCCGACGTGTCCTACAAGACCGCCCCCGGGTCCTGTCAACCGTTGTCCCCGCCGATTTGTATCCCTGCGAAACACCTCTCAATTCGGGGCCGCCAGATCAAGTCCTAGGCGAATCAAGCCGATACGACTGACTGGGACGCTCTCGGTCGGGCGTCAGGACATCTATCGCCCATGAAGTGGCTGCAAATAGCGCACCTGCCCTTGAGAACGAAACTGATCGCGGTCAGCGCGCTCACGACGTTCGTTGCGCTGTTGATCGCCGCGCTGACGCAGGGCATCTCTTCCTATACGTACGCGCACCGCGAGGCCTATGAGCACCTCGCGGCGGTGGCCCAGACCATCGCGGGTCGCAGCACGGCAGCGATCCGCAGCCAGAATTTCGGCCAGGCGGAATCCCTGGTGAGCGCGTTACGCGTCGAGCCCGACGTCGAGGAAGCACTACTCATCGATACCAAGCAACGCGTGCTCATGCACTACGCGGGCAACAAGACCATGCTGATGCGCGGCAAGGACTCGCCCATCCAGCGCTGGCAGGACCAGGCCTTCGCAGGCTCGCAGCATCAGCACCTGTTCGACGGCCTCGAGGCGCTGCATCTGGTCTACCCGGTCGCCGACGGCGGCGAGCTCATCGGCCATCTCTACGTGCGCGCCAGTCTCTCCGAACTCAAGGAGCGGCTGCTGGTGCAGATCGCGATCCTGCTCGGCAGCTCGGTGCTGGCGTTCACCTTTGCCTATCTACTCGCCTCGCGCGTGCAGCGGCAGATCGCCTCGCCGCTGCAGTCGCTCGTCGACACGATGCAGGCGGCGGAGCGCGGCGACTACTCGAAGCGCGCGCAGGTCACCTCGGACGACGAGATCGGCCACCTGATGCGCGGGTTCAACGGCATGTTGAACCAGATCGAATCGCGCGAGCAGGAGCTGGCCAAACAGCAGGGTTATCTCGAAGCGCAGGTGGCGGAACGTACGCACAACCTGGCGGACGCGAACAAGACGCTGCGCCAGGCGATGAACGACAGCGTGGAGGCCTGCCGCACGGCGGAAGCCGCCTCGCGCGCCAAGTCCGAGTTCCTCGCGCGCATGTCGCACGAGATCCGCACGCCCATGAACGGCGTTCTGGGCATGACGGAGCTGCTGCTGGATTCGAAGCTCGACCCCCGCCAGCGCCGTTTCGCCGCCACGATCCAGAGCTCGGCGGACGCCCTGCTCGCCATCATCAACGACATCCTCGACTTCTCGAAGATCGAAGCCGGCAAGCTGCGCCTGGAGGCGCAGGACCTCGACATCCGCCAGGTCATCGAAGAAGTCATCGACCTGTTCGCGCAGCGTGCGCACCAGAAGGGCATCGAACTACTGCTGGACATCGATCCCTACCTGCACCGCTGGGCCAAGGGCGACGAGTTGCGCATCCGCCAGATCCTCATGAACCTGGTCTCGAACGCACTCAAGTTCACGGCGAGCGGCCATGTCCTGGTGCGTGCGCGCAGCATCAATCCTTCGGAAACACACGTGTCGCTGGTCATCGACGTGATCGACACGGGTACCGGCATCCTTCCCGAGAACCAGGCGGCGATCTTCGACGCCTTCGTGCAGGAGGACGGCTCGACGACGCGCCGCTTCGGCGGCACCGGCCTCGGCCTCGCGATCTCGCGCCAGCTCGCGACGCTCATGGGCGGCGACATCTCCGTGATCAGCCAGCCCGGCGTGGGTTCGACGTTCTCGCTGTCGATCTCGCTGCCGGCGGCGCCGGCCATCACTTCCGACTCCTCGCAAGGCCTGATGCTCTCGCCTGGCACACGCGTGCTGGTGGTGGACGACAGCGCCATCAACGTCGAGATCCTGGGCTCGCAACTCGAAGCCTGGGGCTTCCTCGTGACGACCGCCTCGAGCGCGCTCGAGGCGCAGAGCCATCTCGCCCGGATGACGGCGGCCAACGAGCTCCCCGGCATCATCGTGCTCGACTGGCACATGCCGGAACAGAACGGCGTCGACTGGTTGCTGGGCGTCCGCCGCTCGCCCGAGTGGCGCGCGATCCCGGCCGTGATGGTGAGCTCGGTGGCGGACGACCTCGAGCCCAGCATCGTGTCGCAGCTCTCGCCCATGCGCCGCCTCGCGAAGCCGGTGCGCCAGAGCATGCTCCGCCGCGCGCTGCATGAAGCGCTGCAATCCGTCCCCTTCCATGAAGTGAGCTCCGCGCCCGCCATGCTCGCCCCGGAGAACGAACCCGTGCTCGATCACCTGTCGGTGCTGCTCGTGGAAGACAACATGGTCAACCGCACGCTGGCGCTCGAGATGCTGCAGCGCCTGGGCTGCGACGCGCTGCATGCGGGCAACGGCGTCGAAGCGCTGGATGCGCTCGAGAAGCAGGACTTCGACGTCGTGCTCATGGACTGCCAGATGCCCGTCATGGACGGCTTCATCGCAACGCGCAAACTCCGCGAACGCGAAGAGCAGAAGAAGAAAGAACCGACTCGCGTCGTCGCCCTCACCGCGAACGCGCTCGCCGGCGATCGCGAGGCCTGTCTCGCGGCCGGCATGAACGACTATCTCGCCAAGCCCTTCACGCTGGCGCAGCTCCGCAACATCCTGCTGCCTTCGAAGGTCTCGCGCTCGGCGGCTAACAAGGTGACGCTCGACAGCTCGGCCATCGAAGCCGTGCGCCAGCTCGATCCGGACGGCCAGGACCGCCTGCTGTCGCGGCTCATCGCGCTGTATCGCGACGACTCCTCGCAGCTCCTGGCCGACATCGACAATGGCCTGAAGACCGGTGATGCCGAGGCGATCGCGCGCGCCGCCCACACGCTCAAGAGCTCGAGCGCCAATCTCGGCGCCACCAATGTCGCCGCCATCGCGCGGCAGATCGAGCACTCGGCGCGCAGCGGCGAGATTGCCGAGCTCTCCAACTCCGTGACGAAGTTGCGCGCGCAGCGCACCGTGGCCCTGTCCGAACTCGAGGCGCTGGACAGCGCCACGAAGGTCGCCTGATGAACTCGATGCCCGAAAACATCCACGTCCTCATCGTCGACGACGATGCGGGCTCGCGGCTGCTCATGCGCCGCGCGCTGGAGCGTTCGGGCTTCGTGGTGTCCGAGGCCGCCGATGGCTCCACGGCCGTGTCCGCCGTCGAAAGCGGCGAATGCCACGCCGTGCTCATGGACGTGGAAATGCCCACGATGAACGGCTACGAGGCGTGCAAGGCGATTCGCTCGCGTCCGGGCGGCGCGCATCTGCCGATCATGATGGTCACGGGCCGCGACGACGTGGCTTCGATCAACCAGTCCTATCAGGCCGGCGCCACGGACTTCCTCGCCAAGCCCATCAACTGGAACCTGTTGGGGCATCGCGTTCAGTACCTGGTGCGCGGCGGCCGGCTGGTTCAGGAGGTCGAGGAAAGCGAGGCGCGCCAACGCGCCATGCTCGATGCCCTGCCCGACTTGCTGCTCGTGGTGGACGGCCAGGGCCGTATCGTCGACCGGCTGGGCGCCACGGACAATCATCCGTTCCTCGCCGGCGGTGCGAGCGCCGAATTGCGCATCACCGATCTCGTCACGGGTGAAGCCCAACGCGCGATCACGCACGCGCTCGACGACTGCCGCGTGCGCAACGTGCGCACGGAAGTCGAATTCGAGTGCATCCGCCAGGGCATGGAACGCCGCTTCGAAACGCGCATCGTGCCCTACGACCGCGGCCGCCTGCTGCTGGTGTTGCGCGACGTCACCGAACGTCACCGCGCCAACAATCGCATCCGCGAGCTCGCGTTCTTCGATCCGCTGACGCAACTGCCGAATCGCCAGTACCTGCTGCAGATGCTCGAAGAGGCGCGCCGCGAGGCCGCGGCCACGGGCGAACGGTTCGCGGTGGTGCGTATCAACCTCGACAACTTCAAGCGCTTCAACGACAGCATCGGCAATGGCGCGGGTGATGCGTTGCTGCAGGCCGTGGCGCTGCGCCTCGGCACCTTCCTCAAGCTGGAGCGCGATGGCGCGGTGACCATGCCGCTGGCGCGCCTCTCGGGCGACGAGTTCGCGGTGGCCGTGCGTCATCTGCAGAGCGAAGCCGACATCCAGAACGTGATCGCGAATGTCACGGCGGCGTTCGCTTCGCCCTATCTGATCCGTCACCGTGACTTCTTCGTGAGCAGCACGATGGGCATCGCGGTGTTCCCGGATCACGGCACGTTTGCCGACGAACTACTGCGAACGGCGGGCTTGGCGCTGCAGGAGGCGCGGACCACGGGCGGCAGCCGCGGCGTGGTGTACAGCGAGCACATGCGTGCGCGCTCGGTGTCGCGGCTCGAGATCGAGACCGAGTTGCGGCGCGCGCTCGAGCAGAACGAACTGTTCCTCGCCTATCAACCGCAGATCGAAGTGGCGTCGGGCCGCATCGCGAGCGTGGAAGCGCTCGTGCGCTGGCGGCATCCGACGCGCGGCGTCGTGCCGCCGGACGAGTTCATCCCGATCGCCGAGGAGTCGGGGCTCATCGTGCAGCTCTCCGACCAGGTGATGCGTATGGCGCTCCGGCAGATCTCCGAATGGTGGAAGGCCGGCTGCCGCGATCTGCGAGTGGCGGTGAACGTGTCGGGCGCGCAGTTCGAAGCGCCGGGTTTCCCGGACTGGGTGTTCGCGCATCTCGACGAAGTGGGATTGCCGGGCGCGTGCCTGGAGCTCGAGATCACCGAGAGCCTGTTGATGGTGGACGAAGCCGCGGCCGCGCATGCGGTACGCGCGGTGCGTGAGCTCGGCGTGCACGTGGCGATCGACGACTTCGGCACGGGCTATTCGTCGCTGGCGTATCTGAAGCACTTCCCGATCGAGGCGCTGAAGATCGACCGCTCGTTCGTGGCCGATCTCGGCCGCGATTCCAACGATGCCGCCATCTGCGCGGCCATCATCGCCATGGGCCGGCAACTGGGGCTCAAGATCGTCGCCGAGGGCGTCGAGACCCAGGAGCAGCTCAAGTTCCTCGCGACGCATGGCTGTACGCTGGCGCAGGGTTATTACATCGCGCGGCCCGTCGAGGCCGACGAGATGGCGAAGCTGCTGCGCCTGGGCGAGCCGGACTCGCCGACGCTGATCAACGTGAAGGCGCTGTCGTCGAACATCGAAGTGCCGCTGGCCGACTACGAGGCCGCGATGCTGCTGAAGGTCGCCAAATAAATGGGGTCAGACCCCATTTTCTAGCAATTGGGGTCTGACCCCATTTCCAGGAAACGGTGCCGCACTCCCGCTAGGATGGCGGACCATGCACTCCCCGCTCGACGTCTTCCTGCTCGGCACGTTCGGCAGCCTGCTTGCCGGGCTCGGCACCGGTGTCGGCGCGCTCGGCATCTTCCTGATCCGTCGGCTCAATCCGCGCATCGAAGACGGCATGCTGAGCGCGGCCGCGGGCGTGATGCTGGCGGCGACGTTCTTCTCGCTGCTGCTGCCCGCGCTCGACCGCGCCGACCTGCTCACCACCAGCAAATTCGCCGCGGTGAGCATGGTGGCAGCCGGGTTGCTGACCGGCGCCGTCGGCCTGTTCTTCGTCCATCGCCTCGTGCCGCACGAGCACTTCCTGCTGGGCAAGGAAGGCCCCGACAGCAAACGGCTCGAGCGCATCTGGCTGTTCATCATCGCGATCACGCTGCACAACTTTCCCGAAGGCATGGCGGTGGGCGTGGGTTTCGCGGGCGGAGACATGAGCAATGGCACGTCGCTCGCGGTGGGCATCGGACTGCAGAACGTGCCGGAAGGATTCGCGGTCGCGATCTCGCTCTTGTCGATCGGCTACTCGCGCGCCACGTCGTTCTGGGTGGCGCTGCTCACCGGGCTCGTCGAACCCGTGGGCGGCGCCGTCGGCGCGGCCGCGGTGTCGCTGGCGGAACCGCTGATGCCCGCGATCCTCGGACTCGCCGCAGGCGCCATGCTCTTCGTGATCAGCGACGAGATCATCCCGGAGACCCATCGCCGCGGCTACGAGACGGTGGCGACGTTCTCGTTGATGGGCGGGTTCGTCGCGATGATGTTCCTGGACACGCTGTTCGGCTGAGTTGCCTGGACTGCGGCACCGTTTCCAGGAAATGGGGTCAGACCCCATTTGCTAGGAATTGGGGTCTGACCCCATTTCCCCATTACACGTTGAAGCGGAAGTGCATGACATCGCCTTCCTTGACGATGTACTCCTTGCCTTCCAGGCGCAGTTTGCCGGCATCCTTCGCGCCGGCCTCGCCTTTCAACTTGATGTAGTCGTCGTAAGCGATCACTTCGGCGCGAATGAACCCGCGCTCGAAATCCGTATGGATCACGCCCGCGGCTTGCGGCGCGGTGGAGCCGGCGCGCACGGTCCAGGCGCGAACCTCTTTCTCGCCCGCGGTGAAATACGTCTGCAGGCCCAACAAGTCGTAGCCTGCACGGATCACGCGGTTGAGACCCGGCTCGGTCAGCCCCAAGTCCTTGAGGAACTCGGCGCGATCGGCTTCATCGAGCTGGCTGATCTCCGCTTCGATGGCCGCGCACACGGCCACCACCACGGCGCCCTCGCCCTTCGCGCGCGCGGTCACGGCGTCCAGGTGCGGGTTGTTCGTGAACCCGTCTTCCTTCACGTTCGCCACGTACATCACGGGCTTGAGCGTGAGCAGATGCAGCTCGTGGGCATCGGCCTTCTCTTCCTTCGACAGACCCATGGAACGCACGGGCTTGCCTTCGTCGAGGTGTTTGCGCATGCGATCGAACAGTTCCTTCTTGCGCGCCGCGTCCTTGTCGCCACCCTTGGCCTGCTTGGCGTAGCGATCCGCGGCCTTCTCCACCGACTGCAGATCGGCCAGGCACAACTCCGTGTCGATGATCTCGATGTCGGAGATCGGGTTCACCTTGCCCGAGACGTGGATCACGTCGGTGTCCTCGAAGCAGCGCACCACGTGCGAGATCGCATCCGTCTCGCGGATGTGCGAGAGGAACTTGTTGCCGAGGCCTTCACCCTGCGACGCGCCGGCCACGAGTCCCGCGATGTCGACGAACTCCACCGTCGTCGGCACGAGCTTCTCGGGCTCGACGATCTTCGCGAGTTCATCCAGGCGCGGATCGGGCACGGGCACGATGCCCACGTTGGGATCGATGGTGCAGAACGGGTAGTTCTCCGCCGCGATGCCCGCCTTCGTGAGCGCGTTGAACAGCGTGGACTTGCCGACGTTCGGGAGACCCACGATTCCGCATTTGATGCCCATCTATTGTTCCTTTGCCTTCTCTTTGGCGGCGCCGGCCGGTTTGGGCCGCGCGTGTAGTTTGTTCATGGCGACGGGCGCGCCCGAGCGCAGCATCTCTTCGATGGCGTCCGCGCCGGAGGTGATCGTCTCATCGATGGCGCGCTGATCATCCGCGCTCGCGCGTGTGAGCACGAAGTCAACGACTTCTCTGCTCGTCCCCGGATGACCCACGCCGATGCGCAGCCGCCAGAAGCCGTCGCCCTGCGCCGCGATGATGTCGCGCAGGCCATTGTGACCCCCGTGGCCGCCGGCTTCCTTGAGCCGTACCGTGCCACCCGGCAGGTCGATTTCGTCATGCGCCACCAGCATCTGCGCCGGCGGCACCTTGTAGAACCCCAGCACGCTGGACACGGGTCCACCGCTGCGATTCATGTAAGTCATGGGCTTGAGCAGCCAGATCTCGTCGCCGCCGATTCGCACGCGCGCGAGCTCGCCCTGGTGCTTGCCTTCCATGCGGAAGTTCCCGCCGTGCCGGCGCGCGATCTCGTCCACCAGCCAGAAGCCGGCGTTGTGGCGCGTGCGCGCGTACTCGGCGCCCGGATTCCCGAGCCCGACGATGAGTTTGAGCGGAGTGCCTGGCATACACGAAGAATGGGGACATTCCTCGTTTCCCAGCAAATGGGGACGCACCTGAAGCAGGTACGTCCCCATTCGCCCGCTTCGCGGGGAAACGAGGAATGTCCCCACGATAGATGGGGTGCGGGCGAACCTGCGCCCGCCCGCACCTGACTACCGTTACTTCTTGCCGCCTTCCTTCTTGGCAGGAGCCGCGGCGGCCTTGGCGTCGCCGCCGGCCTTCGCGTCGCCACCCTTGGCCGCATCCGCGGCCGGAGCGGCAGCAGCGCCTTCGGCCGGCGCAGCAGCGGCGGCTTCGGGCGTGGCTTCCGGCTCTTCGGCGCGCGGCGGGTGGATCGAGACGACCACCGCATCGCTCTTCGCGATCGCGGGGATCGTCACGCCAGCCGGCAGCGGCAGGTCGGACAGGTGCTTCGACTCGTTGAGGCCCATCTGCGAGAGGTCCAGCTCGATGAACTCGGGCAGGTCCTTCGGCAAGCAGGAGACCTCCACGTCGGCGATGCGGTGCGAGACCACGCCGCCCTGGGTCTTCACGCCCGGGGACGCCGCTTCACCCTTGAAGTGGATGGGCAGGTGGATGCGGATCTTCTCCGTCTCCACGACGCGCTGCAGGTCCACGTGCACGATGGCGTTGCGCGCGGGGTGCATCTGCAGGTCCTTGACGATGGCGGCCTGCTTCTTGTCGCCCACGACGAGGTTGATGATCGATGAATAGAACTTCTCGTTGTCCACCAGCGTCATGAGCTTCTGGTGATCCAGCGAGACGGCGCGGGGCTCGTTCTTGCCCCCGTAGAGGATTGCCGGAACCTTGCCCGCGTGGCGCAGGCGGCGGCTCGCACCCTTGCCCTGACCATCGCGGAACTCGGCGGCGAGTTCGAATGAAATACGCATTGTCGTTACTCCAATTTACATCTAACTACGGCGGACACCGCGACCAGTGCCGCCACCAAGAATGGGGTCACTCCCCATTTCCTAGAAAAAGGGGTCAGACCTCATCCAACAATCAATCTGTTCAACATCGGCGCGCGAGCCTCAACCCATTTCCGGGAATGGGGAGTGACCCCCGCGCACCGATCAATCCAGATACAAGCTGCTGACACTGTCCTCGTCGCGTATGCGACGAATCGTCTCCGCCAGCAACCCCGCGACCGACAACTGCCGGATGCGGCCACAACTCTTCGCCGCCGCCGACAGCGGGATGGTGTCCGTCACCACCAGCTCGTCGAGCGCCGACTTCGTGATCTTGTCGATGGCGTTGCCGGAGAGGATCGCGTGCGTGATGTACGCCACCACCTTCACGGCACCCTCGTCCTTCAACGCCTGCGCGCCCGCACACAGCGTGCCCGCGGTATCCACCATGTCGTCGATCAGCACGCAGGTCTTGCCCGTGACGTTGCCGATGATGTTCATGACCTTCGATTCGTTCGGCCGCGGACGGCGCTTGTCGATGATCGCGAGGTCCGCATCGTCGAGCCGCTTGGCCAGCGCTCGCGCGCGCACCACACCACCCACGTCCGGCGAGACGACGATCAGGTTCTCGTAGCGCGCGCGGTACGCATCGCCCAGCAACACCGGCGACGCGTACACGTTGTCCACTGGGATGTCGAAAAAACCCTGGATCTGGTCCGAGTGCAGGTCGATCGTCAGCAGACGATCCACACCCGCGCTCTGGATCATGTTCGCCACCAGCTTCGCCGTGATCGCGGCGCGCGTGGCGCGCGGCCGGCGATCCTGGCGCGAGTAGCCGAAGTACGGCACCACCGCCGTGATCCTCGCCGCCGAAGCGCGCCGGCAGGCGTCCACCATCACGAGTAGTTCGATCAGGTGGTCGTTGGTCGGCGGACACGTGGGCTGCACGATGAACACATCGCGCCCGCGCACGTTCTCCATGAGCTCGATGTTCACTTCGCCGTCGGAGAAACGTCCGACGTACGCGCGACCCAGCGGCGTGGTCAGGTGCCTCGCGATGTCATGAGCCAGCGCCGGATTGGCGTTACCCGCGAACAACGCTATGGCTTCTGAATCCTCCACTCGGCCTCCGTAACACGCGATTCATCGCGTACAGATGAATCTGTCCCACTGAAAAACTGGCTGGGGTGGAAGGATTCGAACCTCCGAATGGCGGGATCAAAACCCGCTGCCTTACCACTTGGCGACACCCCAACGACGACTCGATATCAGCGGAGACCCAGCTCTCCCAACAAGGGAGATTCGTCGAGACCGCGCGCCACGAACGCGCGCCACGGAGACGGAACGCGCGCCGCGACGCGCTCCGCGTCTTCGACGCGCGCGAATTTCGCGAACACACAGGAGCCCGTACCCGTAAGCCTGGCGGGAGAAAACCCGCCCAGCCAATCCAACGCCTCGGCCACCGCCGGAAACCGCGCGCGCACGACTGCCTCGCAATCGTTCCGCCCGCCCGTTTCCAAAAAGCCGCGCATTGTCGTGGGGGGTGAATTGCGTGTCAATTCAGGAGCCTGGAATACGGGACCGGTCGGTACCGCCACCCCGGGGAACAGGATCAGGTACCAGGAATCCGCCCCCAGGCTCACGGGAACCAGCTTTTCGCCAATACCCTCGGCCCAGGCGGACTTGCCGACCACGAAAACCGGTACATCGGCGCCCAATTTGGCGCCAATCGTCGCGATCTGCTCCGTACTCAGTCCCGCACCCCATAGATGGTTCAAGGCCAGTAGCGTGGTCGCCGCATCCGAGCTGCCGCCACCCAGGCCCCCGCCCATGGGAATGATCTTTTCTATGGCGATGTCCGCGCCCAACCGGACATCCGCGCTCATCTGGAGCGCCCGGGCCGCGCGTACTGTCAAATCGTCGGCTTCGGCCACTCCGACCGGACCCAATTCCCGCGAGATCACCCCGTCGTCACGAACCGTGATCGTCAGTCGGTCGCAGAGATCGACGAGCTGAAAGACGGTCTGGAGTTCGTGGTACCCGTCGGGACGCCTGCCCACGATCTGCAGCATGAGATTGAGCTTGGCCGGCGCACTGAAGACGCGGGGCGCCCGCGTCATTCCCACCGCTCCACGAGCAGCTTGAGGCGAGCGGTTTCGCCGGATTCCGATGCCCTCTCCGCGGTCAGCCGCTTGGGCAGCGAAAAGCCCAGGCCCGCCTCGCGCGAATTCACGCTCACGAGCCAACCGTTCTGGGTGAAGTCGCGGATCTCGCCCGTGGCGGGGTCCGCATTCACCGCCGAATCTCCGGGCGCGGGGATGCCCAGCAACCACCAACGGAGCTCCTCGAGCGGCAGCGCAAACCCCAACCGCTGCTCGAGCGCGGCGCGCGCCTCCGGGCCATCGAGCTTCTCGCCGCGGCTGGTCGCCACTTCGAGATCGTCACCTTCGAATTCGATGCGCAGTCCGCCGATGCCGAGCGGCCCGTCCAGCGAGAGTCGGGAGGCGCGCGCGATCTGCGCGTAACGAAGACTGGCGGAAAAACCCTGTCCATTCGCCGCCACGGCCACGCGGCCATTGAGACCGTATCGATCCAGCTTTTCGAGCGCGGCGCGTTGTTCCGGCCAGGGCGCGTTCGCGCCGGGACCCGTGACGGCCGGTGGCACGGTGCGGCAACCCGTGAGCGCCAGGCCCAGCATCAGCACACAGGCGGCGACGCGCGGCAGCGTCATGAACTAACTACAGGCTCGCGGACTGGGGCGCGACTTCCGGCGCGGGTGCTTCGTCGGCCTCGGGCTTCGCGTCTTCGGCCGGTTTCTTCTTTTCAGGCGGATCGAGCTTCGTGCCCGTGAGACGTTCGATGGTGGCGCGCAACGGCTTCGAATCCGGCGCACGCGCGAGCGACCGCGCCCACAAGGCTCGCGCTTCGGCCTGCTTGCCCGTCACCCAGAGCAGTTCGCCCCAATGCGACGCGATCTCCGCATCGGGGAAGATGCGATACGCGCGCTCCAGGTACGGCAACGCCTCGGCATAGTTACCGCGACGGAACAGCACCCAGCCCAGGCTGTCGAGGAATGCCGGGTTGTCAGGCGAAGCCTGCAGCGCCTTGCGGATCAGTTGTTCGGCGCGCGGGAGCTTCTGATTGCGGTCCGCCAGCGAATAACCCAGCGCATTGAGCAGGCTCGCGTCCTGCGGACGGTCCTTGAGCAGCTTCTCGAAGGTACGTACCGACTCCGCCGTGAGCCCCGCCTTCTCCTGGATCAGCGCGATCTGGTAACGCACGCCCGGATGATCCGGGTAACGCTCCAGCGCGAGCTGCAGCAGCGCGATCGCTTCCTTGGGCTTGCCCACGTCATCGAGCAACGCGGCCTTGGCGAATTCCACGTCGAGCGCTTCCGAGCGTTCCTTGGCGGCGTGTTCGTCGAGGATGCGGAAGGCCCCTTCGCGATCATCCTTCTCGAGCAGCAGCCGCGCCGCGCGGCCACGCGCGATCAGCCCTGCGCCCGCGGACACCAGCCGCTGATAGGCCTCCAGGGCGAAATCCTTGCGCCCCTCGCGCTCGGCGATCGACGATAGATAGAAGAACGCCTCCGGCGCCACCGCCGGCGACTCCAGCAAACTACCGAAGCGGCGCGTCGCCTCGTCGAGATCTCCGGTCTGGTAGGCGAGCTTGCCGAGACGCAGATCCGCTTCGTCCTTCACCGACTGATCGTTGCGCAGGTTCTCGAGCTCCTGCCGCGCTTCGTCGAGACGGTCCAGGCGAAGCAGCGTATCCGCGTAGGCGAAGCGTTCGGTCTCGGGCTCGAGCGCCGCGGCTTCCTGCGAGATCGCGATGGCAGCCACCGCATCACCCTCCGCCGTGAGCACGCGCGCGAGCTGCGCGCGCGCCACGCCCGACGCGGGCTCGTTCGACAACATCTTGTCCGCGAGTTTGCGCGCCGTGCCGAAATCGAAGCCTTCCAGCGCCAGGTCCACGCCGGCCGCGAGCAGTCGGCCCGACACCTGGGGCGATTCCAACGTGGGACGCAGCGTGTCCAGCGTGATGGCCGTGCCACCTGCATCGCTGAGCTCGCCCATCAGTTTGATCAGCGCCTCATCGCCGCCCAGCGCCTGCGTACGCAGGATGGCCGCGCTGGCTTCCGCCGGTTGATAGAGCTGCACCGCCGCAAGCGCCACGGCCGCGGCCGCGCCTGCGCTCTCGGGATCCAGCTTCTGCCAGCGCCGCGCCGCCTTGGCGGCGGACGCGATCTGCTGGCAATCCGCCGCAACCTTGTTCGCGCGTTCGGAGACCTTGGCGTCGTCGGACGACTGCGCCGCCTTCAGGTAACGGTCCGACCCGCCGCGACAATCGCCGCGGGACAGCGCCATGTCCGCGAGGACCAGGTCTGCGCTGTCGCTGTTGGTGGTGGAAAGGGCCGACGCCAGCGACGGCAACAAGGCGCCGAACGCGAGGGAAAGGACCCGAAGCGAGGTGTTTCGTTGCATGGAGGGCACTATATCTCGACCTCCGCCCCGTACAATGGTTCGCGTGAAAGACACCATTCGATTGCGCCTGGAAAAAACCGTCGACCGTTTCGAGGAAATCGGGCACCTGCTGGCGGACCCGGAGGTCATTGGCCGACAGAAAGAATTCCGCGAGCTTTCGCAGGAATACGCCCGCCTCAATCCCGTAGCCGAGAAATTCCGCGCGTTCCAGGCCCTGGAACGCGAACTCGCAGCCGCCCGGGAGATGGAGAAGGACGCTGACGCCGGCATGCGCGAAATGGGAGCGGAAGAAGCTGCACGGCTCGCGACCGAGATCGACGCGGCCGAGGATGCGCTCAAGAAATTGCTGATCCCGCGCGACCCGCGCGACGACAAGAACATCTATCTCGAAGTGCGCGCCGGCACCGGTGGCGACGAAGCGGCCATCTTCGCCGGTGACCTGTTCCGCATGTATGCGCGTTACGCCGAGATGCAGGGGTACAGCGTCGAGATCCTCTCCGAGAATCCCGGCGAACACGGCGGCTTCCGCGAGGTCATCAGCCGCATCGCAGGCAGCGGGCCCTTCGCGCGATTCAAGTTCGAGTCCGGCGTGCATCGCGTGCAACGGGTGCCTGCCACGGAAGCGCAGGGGCGCATCCACACTTCGGCCGTGACGGTCGCGATCCTGCCCGAACCCGATGAAGTGGAAGCCACGGACCTGAATCCCGCGGAGCTGCGCATCGACACGTATCGCGCATCGGGCGCCGGCGGTCAGCACGTGAACAAGACGGACTCAGCCATCCGCATCACCCATCTACCTACCGGCCTCGTGGTCGAGTGCCAGGACGAACGTTCGCAGCACAAGAACCGTTCGCGCGCGATGGCGCTCATGAAGGCCAAGCTCCTGGCCGCCGAGCAGGAGAAGCGCGACAGCGAGATCGCGCGCAACCGCAAGCTGCAGGTGGGCACGGGCGATCGTTCCGAGCGCATCCGCACTTACAACTTCCCGCAAGGCCGCGTGACCGATCACCGCATCAACCTCACGTTGTACAAGCTCGGCGACGTGATGCAGGGCAAGCTCGACGAACTGATGGACGCCATGCAGCACGAACACCAGGCAGAGCAGCTCGCGGAAGAAGAACAACGGGGCGCCGCGTGAACACCGCGGCCGGCGTGAGCGTGGGTGGCCTCGCCTCTCCACCCATGCTCGCCGTGCCCAGCGCCACGGGCGTCGATGCCAGGATCGTGCTCGCCGGCCCCGGCGCGCGCGCCATGGCCTTCGTCATCGACTTCCTGCTGCGGGGGGCGCTGGCGCTGGTCTACCTGCTGATCGCCTCCATCGTGCTGCTGGGCAACTTCAGTTTCGATCCGGATTCCGACCAGCGCCTGCTCTGGTATCTCGCGGGCGCCACACCGGCCACGGCTATCTACTTCCTCTATCACCCGGTCGTCGAGCCGCTCATGGCGGGCCGCACACCCGGCAAACGCATGGTGGGCTTGCGCGTGCTCACCACCGAGGGCCTGGTGCCGACCACCAGCGCGCTCATCACGCGCAATGTGTTCCGGATCATCGACTCCATGCCGGTGTTCTACGTGGTGGGCCTCATGTTCGTGTTCTTCGGACGCCGCCATACGCGTCTTGGCGACGTCGCCGCCGGCACGGTGCTCGCCGTGGAACGCGCACCGTTCCTCGAGAAGCTCGCACGCGAACGCCGCGAGCCGGGCCGACACGCTGCCTGGCATGCCGTGCGCCAGCGCGCCGCCGGGCTCAGACAGCGCGTGGGCAGCGATGTGGGCGACGCCCTCGGCGTGGTCGATGATTACCGGCGCGCCGCACACGAGATCAACGCCGGCCGGCACGACGAGTACCTCGAAGCGGCGTATTCGGACCTGCACGACGTGATCCATCGGCCGGCGCGCCGCGCGTGGCAGGTATTGCTCGCGCTGTTCAGGGACCGCATCCCGAATGCGCTGCACATCATGCGCCTGCACGTGCTGGCCGTGAGCCTGCTGTTCATCGTCTCGACCGTCACGGGCTGGTGGCTGATCTACAGCTTCCCCGACCTCATCGCGATGTTCGCGAGCCCGAATCTCATCGCCACGGTGGAGCGCGGCGAGTTGTGGACCGAAGGCCTGCTCAATGTCACGCCATCGGCGGTGTTGTCCATCGAGATCCTGACGAACAACATCGTCGTGTCGTACTTCGCTTTCGTGTCCGGCCTGGTGTTCGGCCTCGGCACGTTCTACATCATCGCCACGAACGGTTTGTCGCTGGGCGCGATATTCGCGTTCACGGGGCAACACGGACTCGCCGGCGGATTGTTCGACTTCGTGATCGCGCACGGATGCGTGGAGCTGTCCTGCATCTGCGTTGCCGGCGCCGCCGGCGCCTATCTGGGCGAGACGCTGGTGCGGCCCGGCGAACACACACGCGCGGAAGCTTTCCGCCTCGCCGCCTCCGAGGCCATCCGCGTGATGATGGCCGTGACGGTGCTGCTGTTCGTCTGCGGCTTCATCGAAGGATATGTCTCGCCCGATCCGGACGTGCCGCGCTGGGCGCGCG
The DNA here is from genome assembly GCA_046733635.1 of Pseudomonadota bacterium. Taxonomy (GTDB): domain Bacteria; phylum Pseudomonadota; class Gammaproteobacteria; order Steroidobacterales; family Steroidobacteraceae; genus CADEED01. The sequence goes on from JBKPPO010000362.1 coordinate 16,156, forward strand.
TGGTGATCGGCGTGGGCTACTTCATCTTCATGGTTTCGTTCCTGCGCGGTTACGTGTTCGGCAGGAGCCGCGGCGGGCCGGCGATCCGTTCCTGACCTCAGCGAACGATGACGGCGTCCAGGTAGTTCGGTCCTATCCGGCCGCCGAGCACGAAGTCCCGCATCAGCGGGAAGTAAGCCGGCGCCAGCCGCGTCGACTGGCGCCCCCCTGTCGCGTCGAGCTCGTGGAGGAACAGGCCGTGCTCCGCGCCGCGCAACATTGCCAGGGATAACGGCTTCCCTTCGCGCTTCAGCTTCAGCAGCCGGCGCCAGGTTTCCTGCGGAGGCGCATCGATGTCGTCCGCGCCCAGGATCCAGAGCTGCGGCGTGCGCAGCTCATTCAGCACCGGCATGGGATCGTAATGTGGCTCGATGCCACGGAGCAGCACCGGGCCTCTCTCACGCCAGAACGACCCGGGTTGCGCGAGCAGCAACCCGGTCACGTTACCTCGCAAGTATCGGAACCAAGGTTCGCCCGCGTATCTCCCGCGCAAAGTTTCGAGCTCGGCATACCCGCGCGTGAAGTTGCTCTCGATGATGACCTGGACCGCGCTCGCGACTGCGAGCGCCTGGCGAGTCTCCTCGTCGCCGAAGCCCGCTCGCGCCATGTCCCAGGCCACGGCCTCGCGATCTTCCTGCATGGGCGATACCGCCAGCCCGTACGCCACGATCACGAAGTCCACGCGCGTGCGCGTGGCCGCGAGCGGCGCCACCCAGCCGCCCTGACTGCTGCCTTGAAGACCCACGCGCGCAGCGCGACCGCCCGCGAGACGGCGCACTTCCTGGACCGCGGCGACCACATCGCCGGCGAGTTCTGGATAGTCGTGCGTGAACGTTCCCGTGGAATCGCCGGTCCCGCGCTTGTCGTAGACGAATGCGCCGATGCCGGCGGCGGGCAACTGGCGTTGCAGAGCGTAGAACTCGCGAGCAGAGGAGTCCTCGGAGCCGTGCACCAGCACGACGATCGGCACGCGCGCCTCACCCGGCGGCAGGATCAATCTACCGGCGAGCTCCGCGCCGCCCGACGCAAACCGTGTGTCCGTGATCCGCAACGCCAAGCGTTGCCCGCGCACGCCGTCGAGCGAGACCTCTCCGGATTCGCAAGGTCCCGCGGAAAAGCGATGTGCGTCCGGCCGATCCGTCCACCCGAGCGTTCCGCTCCACCTCCCATCCGCGCCGCGCGTGACCCTGGCGCTGGTCCCATCATCGAGTCGCCAGCGCAGCGAATTTTCGGAGGAAGGCCCGATATCCAGATTGCGGCCATCACTGAGGCGATAGGCGCCGATCAGGCAGGGCTCCGCGAGCGCAGCGCTGCTCACGAGCAGGAACATGGTCGAGGCAAGAATCGAATTCAACGTTCGCATGAGTCCGGGCCCGGAGTGACGAGCCCGGCATCTTGCCGAACCCGGTCTGCCATCTCACGGAACGGTTTTCCGATGCGCCTCCCACTGTATTGGCAGCGCCCGCCGCGAATCAGATCCGGCGACGCCTGCGCATCTGCAGGTAAGCATCCAGCACCGCACGATCCAGTTTGTCGTCGGGCTCGTCGAGCACGAGCACTCCGCGCCGGTTCATGCCCGCGATCTGCGCTCTTGCGCGTTTCCGATGCTCACGCGCCGCCAGCGCCACGGCGGGATCGCGCCAATCCTCGGCCGGCCTTTCCGCGAGCCGCGCGATCTCCGCCGCATGCGGCGCAGCGATGATCGGTTGATGACGCGGCACCAACGCCTGCATGGCGGCCAGTAGTTGCTCATTGCGCTCGGGCTCCGCCAGATCGGTGAGCCACACCACGAGCCCTCGATGACGCAGCAGCCGGCGCACGGTGAGCGCCGCGCTCACGGGGTCGGATTCACCGCGGTCGCTCTCGAGCGTTTCGAGCGCGTGACGCAAACGCGTGACGGCGCGCAAGCCGCGATCCGGCAAACAGGCGGCCAGCGTGCGATCGGCGTAGACGAGCAGGCCCACGCGATCCTCGACCGACACCGCATGCTCCGCCAGCCGCGCCGCGACGTTCGCATACAAGCCCAGCCGATCCAGATCGCCGGCGCGCACGCGGCTGCCGCGGCCAGCGTCGATGACCAGGACGAGCTCCAGGTGCTGCGCTTCGCTGTATTCGCGCGAGATGAGGCCGCCGCGTCGCGCCGTGGCCTTCCAGTCGATGCGCGACAGCGCATCGCCTTGTGTGTATTCGCGAAGCTGCAGGAGCTCGAATCCGGCGCCGGGAAGCCGCCGCGGCGTCTCGCCGGCGCTTTCACCGGCGATGGGCCGCACGCCCCGCGGCAGGCTGTCGGGCGCCACGCGGAACGGCGCGTCGTACGCCAGTTCGCGCGACCACCACGCCAGCCGGAACCGGCCTAACAATCGTGCCGGGATGTCCTCATATCGTCCGGCGCCCAGCCGCGTTGGCACCATCGGTGTCGCATCGCGCGTCTCGAGGTCCTCGGCCAGCGTCACGCGGCGCACCTCCCGCTCCTGGCGCAGCGATGCGGGCAACACCGCGGCGTATTCGAGTTCGAGGTCGCGGCCACGGTTGTGCCCGAATACGAATGCGCCCTGCACCGGCTTGCCGAGCTTGAGCCGCTCCGCGGCCTCGACGCGCGCCGTCACGCGAGTGCCCCTCAGGTACCAGGCTTCCAGCGCGAGCCCCAGCAGCAACAGGAACGCAGGCCACAGCCACGCGCCCGCGAACGCGGGCTCATCGCTCCAGGTGCCCGCGATCCCGAGGATCGCGGTGAGCACGATGAACAGATAGCCGCGTAACGCGAAATGCATGCGCTCAGCCCATCAACGCGGCACGGGCGTGGCGTCGAGGATGGCGCCGACGATGCCCAGGTCCGTGTCGCCGTCGAGAGCGGCTTCGGGCTTGATCACCAGGCGATGCGCGAGCACCCAGCGCGCGACCGCCTGCACGTCGTCGGGCGTCACGAATTCGCCGCCGCGTAATCCCGCGTGGACACGCGCGGCCCGGATCAACGCCAGCACGCCGCGAGTGGAGAGTCCCAGCGCGACACGCGGATGCTCGCGAGTGGCCTTGGCCAGATCCAGCACGTAGTTGGACAGCGCCTCGGACACGTGCAGCGCGCTCGCGGCGGCGCGCGCCTGATGCAGCAGCCCTCGATCGATCGCGCCGATGTCGGCGGGGATGGCATCGCGTGCTTCGAGCTCGGTGCCGTAACGCTTCAGGATCTCCGCCTCGGCGGCGCGTTCGGGATAGTTCATGTCGATGCGCAGCATGAAGCGGTCGAGCTGGGATTCGGGCAGTGGATAGGTGCCTTCGAACTCGCGCGGATTCTGCGTGGCCAGCACCAGGAAGTCCTCGGGCAACGGATAGTGGTCCCGCTCCGAAGACACCTGTCTCTCTTCCATCGCCTCGAGCAGCGCCGACTGGGTCTTGGGCCCGGTGCGGTTCACTTCGTCCATGAGCAACACGTCGGCGAACAGCGGCCCGCGGCGAAACACGAACTCGTTCTTCGACGCGTCGAACACATGGGTACCCACGATGTCGCTCGGCATGAGATCGGCGGTGCCCTGCACGCGCTTGAACTCGCCGCCGAGCACCCGCGCCAGCGTCTTGGCCAGCAAAGTCTTGCCGAGCCCCGGCGGTCCCTGCAGCAGCACGTGGCCGCGCGCAACGAGCGCGATGGCCAGCGCGCGGATCACGTCCTCGGCGCCCACGATGACGCGCGCCAGCTCGCGCTGGATGGATTGCTCGAAGCTCGAAACGGGGTTGCTCATGTGTGGATTCTTCTTCCGAGTGTGTCGAGGAGATTCTGCAGCGGCACGAGCGGCAGCTTGCGCTCCGCGTGTGCATCCGCGTACCAGGTTTTCAGTTGGTCGAGTTCCTGCGGCAGGATGGCCGCATGGCGTTCCAGCCACTGCCAGAGCACATCGCGCTCGGGATCGACCGCTCCCGACGTACCGCGCGCCGCCCGCGCCACGTCCTCGAAGAAGTGATCGAACAGCCTTCGCGCCGTGCGATGCGGTCGCACGGTCCGGGCGATCAGACCACCCGCCCGGCGCACGAGCTCCGCTTCCGATGGGTCGTGGCGCGCGAGCGCGGGCGCACGCAAGCGGGTCGATCCGAGCACCCAGATCAGCCACAGCCCCGCGATGATGCCCAGTGTCTTGAACAACCGCGGATCCTTGTAGAAGCGCGCCGGATCGTAATTCGCGGAAAGCCCCTGGCGAAGATCGTCGAACAACACCACGCCTTCGCCCGCCACCCGCGACCGCACGATGTTGGCGAACAGGCGCGCGTTGTCCGCGAGACCGAGCGCGCGATTGGTGAACAGCGATCCGCCCGACGCCAGCAGGATGCTGCCCCGCCCCAACCGCTGCTCGAACAGCGCGCCCTCACCGTCCGCCAGCCGCGCCAGCGTGAGCACGAAGCTGTCGTAGGGGATGCGCAACGACCACTCGTCGCCCGTGTAATCCGTCGTCAACTCGAGACGCTTCACGTCCTGCATCAGTGCATGCGGGCCCGACGGCGTGAGCACGATGTTCTCCGGCTCATCCATGCGCTCGGCGAGACCCTCGCCCGAACGGGTGGCATCTTCTTGCGCGCCGTCTTCCGTTTCCTCGCCCGCTTCGCGGCGCGCTTCGAGATCGTCGGCCTCGCGCACGCGCTGCGCCAGCGGCTTGTCGTCGAGCCGTTGCTGGCGCGCCTCCGCGTTCTCGAATTCGATGCCGGTCAGCGACTCCACCTGCACCGCGGCCGCGGCCGCCCGGCCCATGGACCAGCCCGGCTGATCGTTGAGCGAGGCCGCGATCAGCAGGGTATTGCCGCGTTTCACCCAGGTGTCCAATGCTCGCAGCTCTTCGGTACGGAACGTCTCGATGGCCGGCAGCGTGAGCAACAACAGGTTTCCGTGCGAGGGAAACTCCATCTCGAGGAGATCGGTGTAACGCTCGCGCAGGGAATAGGCCCGCACGTCATTGCGTTCCAGCCAGGCATACAGCGCCGCGTAGCCGTTGCCGCGGCGCTCGGCCGTGGTCGGGCGCCCGCCGCCGGAGCTGGCATCGAATCCGGGCGAAGGCCGCAGCCACAACGCGTAGAACGCCGCGAACGCCGCCAGCGCCAGGAGCAGCGTGACCAGCCGTTCGCGCATCAGCGCGACTCCGGTAGTTTGGCGACCTTGACGAGCAGCTCGCGGGCCTTGCCCACGGCGCTTTCGAGTTCGGAATCGGCGGGCATCGCGGCGCCGTACCGCACCGCGTCCGCGGCATGCGCCACCGTTCGCAATTCCTCCCGATCGGATTCCTCCACGCGCGCGTCGCGTGTGATGGCGGTCGCGGTGAGGCCTTGTGCGGCCGGCAGCCGATGCGCCCGCGTGAGCGCCTCGCCCAGCAACTGGAGCAGCAGCCCGGGACGTTCGGCCAGCGGCGCCTGCGCCACGTCGCCCAGCGTGAGACGACGGCGGCCCAGAGCCGAGGCGTTCGCGCGTTCCGAGGCCCGCCGCGCGCCTCCTAACAACCCCGCCGCACGCAGCTCCGTCCAGACCACGAAGGCCACGAGCAGCGCCACGAGTCCATAGCCGACATAGGTGATCACCTTGGCCACCCCTTCGCTCGTCTCGAATTGCCGCCCCAGCTTCTCGAGCCAGGAGTCTTCGTCGCTGGCTTCGTCATCGTCACGTTCGAACTTGTCCTTGAGCCAGCGTTTGAAGCGCTCCCACCGCGACGCGCCCTGCTGCCCTGCCTCTCCGAGCTCGGCGAGCACCGGCGCGAGCTTCGCGGTATCCGGCGCCGCACGTCGCTGCGCCTCCTCGTTCGACTGGCGAATCAGCTCGCCCAATTGACGCAGGCTTTCCGCCGAGATGTCGTCGCGCCGTTCACGCATGCCTTTGGGAAGCAGCCCGGCCCAGGGCGCAGCCTCGAGCGTCCGCATCAGATCTGGGCATCTGCGCTCGATGCGTTCGAGGCCGACGTCCACGCGTGGATCCAGGTTCGCGCGGCATCGATCGAGCGCACTCAGCGCAGCGTCGGCGCCCATGGCCGGCCCCGCAAGCGTCATCGCAAGAAAGACGAGCGCAGCTCTCATGCTTTCACGCCTCGCCGTTCCTGATCGCGCAGCTCCAGATCCTGCAAGGCGACGATGAGCACCGCGACGACGAAAGGCACTCCTACCGCACCGATCACCAGGTAGAGCACGGATCCCACGATCGCGAGCAGGAACAGATCCGCGCGGCCGAACATGGGCGTCAGGATTCCCACGATGATGGCCACGAGCACGGAGAACGTGGCTACCACGCAGGCCGTGGCGAGCAAGGCGCCGACCATGCGCCAGGAGCGCCGCACGGAGATGCGCGCCGAATGCGCGATCGCCGCGAACGGACCCAGGCCGCGACACCAGAAGGCCGGCAGCGCGACGACGAACAACGCCGACGGCCAGAACAACGGGACGGAGATGAAGAACACCGCCTCCTCGGACAGACCGCCCGTGAAGACGGGGCCGATCACGAGTAGCGAGACCGGCACGAAGAAAGCCCCCGTCGTCGCGATGAGCGCCGTCGGCCAACGCCGCACGGCCGTCTCGAGCTCCGTGCGGAATCGCGGCCGCTCGGCGCGCGCGATCGCATGCAGGCGCAACGTGAGCGCGCCCAGCAGCGGCACTGCGAGCACGAACATCAGCAGGTAGGCCACTGCGTCGTAATTCTTCACCACGAAGTCGAGACCGAGTGACGCGCGCGTGAACAACGTGGCGTACAGCGTGGGTACCTGCAGCAGCAGGATCGCCAGCCCCGAATACGGCAGCGTGCGCCACAAGCCCGCGCGGAACAGGCGGAAAGCCGCGTCGAGCACCTCGCCCGTCATGAGCGGACGAGGCAGTGGCAACAAGCCGGACACGGCTGCGGGTTGCGCGCGGTTCATTCGCGGCATGATACCGTGCCGCATGTCCTCGCCACCCACTGGAGATTCGCTCATCGCGGACGCCGCGCACCGGATCGGCCGGCGCGACGCCGAGCTGCTGCTCGCGCATTTCTGGCGCCTGGGCCGCACGGAATTCCTGATCCGATCCGGCGAATCCGTGCCCGACGACGTGGTCGCGAGTTTCACCGATGCGGTGGCGCGGCGGCTCAATGGCGTGCCCGCCGCCTATCTTCTGGGGCGCCGGGAGTTCTGGTCGCTGGATTTCGCGGTCTCGCCCGACGTACTCGTGCCGCGCCCGGAAACGGAGCTGTTAGTCGAGCGCACGCTCGCGCTGGTCGACGCGCCCGACGCGCAGATCGCGGATCTCGGCACCGGCTCCGGCGCCATCGCGATCTCGCTGTCCCACGAGCGCCCGCGGTGGTCCATCACCGCCACCGACATCTCCGCCGAAGCGCTGGCCATTGCGCGCGCCAACGGCGAGCGACTCGTGCAGAACCGCGTCACCTGGCGACAAGGCGACTGGTTCCAGCCGCTCGCGGGCGAACGCTTCGACGCCGTGGTCAGCAACCCGCCCTACATCGCCGAGGACGATCCCGCGCTGCACAGCGACGGCCTGCGCTTCGAACCTCGCGGCGCGTTGACGCCGGGTGGGGACGGGTACTCCGCCTACATCACGCTCCTCGATGGCTCCCGGGACCATCTGAAACCCGGAGGCTGGCTCGTGGTGGAACATGGCGCCTCGCAGGGCGAAAGACTGCGCGCACTGCTTGTCGCGCGAGGCTTCGTTTCCGTAACATCCCACCGCGATCTCGCCGGCCACGAGCGCGTCACCGAAGGCAAGCTGGCCGCATAGGAATCCCCGTGTCACTAGTGTTCGAAACCAATCAGGGCAACTTCGAAGTGGAGTTGTTCGAAAAAGAAGCCCCCATCTCGTCGGAAAACTTCCTCGCCTACGTGGACGATGGATTCTTCGACGGCGTGATTTTCCATCGTGTCATCCCGGGATTCATGATCCAGGGCGGCGGCTTCGAGCCGGGCATGAAGCAGAAGAAGACCAAGGCGCCGATCAAGAACGAGGCCAAGAACGGCCTCAAGAACTCGCGTGGCACCTTGTCGATGGCCCGCACGAACGATATCGACAGCGCCACGGCGCAGTTCTTCATCAACCTCGTGGACAACGATTTCCTCGACCATAGCGGCCCGGCGAACTACGGCTACGCCGTGTTCGGCAAGGTCACGTCGGGCATCGAAGTCATCGACAAGATCGCGAAGGTGGCCACCACCAATCGTTCCGGCCACCAGAACGTGCCGGCCGCGGACGTGATCATCACCAAGGCTTACCGCAAAGCGTAAATGGCCAAGCCTCTGGGCCGGCGCATCGCCCGATGGGTTCTCATCGGTGTGATCGCCGGCTTTTTGATCACCGTGCTGCCGGTGGTCGCGATGCGCTGGATCGATCCGTTCTACAGCGCGTTCATGCTCGATGCCGCGCTGGATGCGCGCGCCGCGGGCAAATCGAAGTACGACACGGACTACCGCTGGGTGGATCTCGAGCGGATCTCGCCGCATGCCGCGGTCGCGGTGATCGCGGCGGAGGATCAGTTCTTCCCGTTCCACACCGGCTTCGACTTCAAATCCATTCGTGACGCCATCCGTCACAACGAGAAGCAGGCGAAGAAGAAGCGGCCGCGCATCCGCGGCGCCAGCACCATCACGCAGCAGGTGGCCAAGAACCTGTTCCTGTGGTCCGGGCGCGGTTACGTGCGCAAAGGGCTCGAGGCGTATTTCACGCTGCTCATCGAGCTCACTTGGCCGAAGGAACGCATCCTCGAGGTGTATCTGAACATCGCGCAGTTCGGCGATGGCATCTACGGAGTGGAAGCCGCCTCACAACGATTCTTCCGCATGCCGGCCGCACGCCTGGGGCGGTATGAAGCCGCGACTCTGGCTGCGGTGTTGCCGAATCCGATCACGTTCAAGGTGAACGCCCCCTCACACTACGTCGTGAAGCGCCGCGATTGGATCCTGGCGCAGATGCGCGGGTTGGGTGGGCCGGGATATCTCAGGCAGCTCGACAATCCCACCGCACCGCCGAAGGCGAAAACCGCCAAGCGCTGATCTAGTTGATCGAACTACTGCCCTGCGGCGCACTGTCCGCGAACAATTGTTCCGCATCGATGGGATCGAACTTGTAGGGCTTCTGGCAGAACTCGCAGGTGACGGTGACGGCGCCCTGCTCCTTGATCACCGAGCGCACTTCCTCGACGCCCAATGACCGCAACACAGCGCCCACACGTTCGCGCGAGCAGCGACATTCGAACTTGACGTCGTTGCCGCCGAACACGCGCACTTCATCCGCGCCGAACATGTTCACGAGCCGCTGTTCCATGTCGTCGGACAGAAGCTGATCGGGCGTGATCGACGCCATCGCGTGATCGGATTTCATCCAGGCCGCCTCGAGTGCGGCGGGATCCACGGGCTGTTGCGTACCACCCGAGGCAGGCATGCGTTGCACGAGCATTCCACTGACGACCGAACCCGTGGCGGCGAGCACCACGCGCGACGGAAGCTGCTCCGACTGCACGAAGTAGGCTTCCAGCGATTCGGCCAGCGACTCGCCGGTGATCGGCACCACACCCTGGTAGCTCGACGCGCGATCCGCGGCCTCGACGGTGACGATGATCTGGCCGTCGCCGGCCAGCGCACGGAACCCGGCGTCATCGCCGACCGCCTGGTGCCGCGCCATCGCGCGCACTTTGAAGTCGCTCGTGCACTGGGCGACGAGCAGGCTCACGAGCCCCTGGCCCTGGAGCTGCAGCGTGAGCATGCCATCGAACTTGAGCGTGGCCGCCAGCAGCACCACGGCGCTCACCGCCTCGCCGAGCAGCCTCTGGACCGCGGGTGGATAGTCCTGGTGCTCGCGCAGCGCGAGCCACGACCGCGCGAGACGCACGGCGTGACCGCGGATGGGATACCGTTCCAGGACGAAACGCCGGACGCGATCCGAGTCGCCCACGTCAGCCAGCTAACTTCTTCTTGAGCAGCTCGTTGAGCTGCGCCGGGTTGGCCTTGCCGCCCGTGGCCTTCATCGTCTGACCGACGAAGAAGCCGAACAGCTTGTCCTTGCCCGAGCGGTATTCGGCGAGCTGGCCCGGGTTCTTCGCCATGACTTCGTCGATGGCCTTCTCGATGGCGCCGGTGTCCGTGATCTGCTTGAGACCCTTGGACTCGATGATGGCGTCCGCATCCTTACCTTCGGACCACATGGCCTCGAACACATCCTTGGCGATCTTGCCGGAGATGGTGTTGTCGAGGATGCGGTTGAGCAGGCCCGCGAGACGCGCCGCGTCGATGCGGCTCTCCGTGATCTCCAGGTTGTGCTCGTTGAGCGCGGCCGCGAGCGAACCGGCGACCCAGTTCGACGCCAGCTTCGCCTGTTCCTTCGACGGTAGTTTTTCGCCGGCGATGGCCTTCACCACGTCGTCGTAATACGCGCCCAGTTCCTTGCTCGAGGTGAGCACGGTGGCGTCGTACTGCGAGAGATCGTAGGCCAGCACGAAACGCGCGGCCTTCTCATCCGGCAGTTCGGGCAGCGTGGCCTTGATCTGTCCGACGTAGCCGGGATCGATCTCGACCGGCAGCAGGTCCGGATCCGGGAAGTAGCGGTAGTCGTTCGCTTCCTCCTTGGAGCGCATGGAGCGCGTCTCGCCCTTGTCGGGATCGTAGAGCCGCGTCTCCTGCACCACCTTGCCGCCGCCTTCGATCACGTCGATCTGACGCGCGACTTCGTAGTTGATCGCCTTCTCGACGAAGCGGAACGAATTGATGTTCTTGATCTCGGCGCGCGTGCCGAACTTCTCCGCGCCGTGGCGGCGCACCGAGACGTTGGCGTCGCAGCGGAACGAGCCTTCCTGCATGTTGCCGTCGCAGATCTCGAGATACTTCACGAGCGTGTGGATCTTCTTGAGATAGGCCACCGCTTCTTTCGCCGAACGCATGTCCGGCTCGGAGACGATCTCGATGAGCGGCGTGCCGGCGCGATTGAGGTCGATGCCGGACTGCTTGGGCAGGCCTTCGTGCAGCGACTTGCCCGCGTCTTCTTCGAGATGCGCGCGCGTGATGCCGATCGTCTTGCGCGAGCCGTCGTCGAGCACGATCTCCATCTTGCCCTTGGCGACGATGGGGAGTTCGTACTGGCTGATCTGGTAGCCCTTCGGCAGATCCGGATAGAAGTAGTTCTTGCGCGCGAACACCGAACGCGGCGCGATCTCCGCGCCGATCGCGAGGCCGAATTTCACCGCCATGCGCACGGCTTCCTGGTTCAGCACGGGCAACACGCCGGGATATGCGAGGTCGACGAGATTCGCCTGCGAGTTCGGCGCCGCGCCGTACGCCGTGGGCGAACCCGAGAAGATCTTGGTCTTGGTCGAGAGCTGGGCGTGGATCTCGAGGCCGATGACGGTTTCCCAGCCATTGTTGGCAGCAGCGGCGCTCATCACAACACCTCCTTGGCATAAGCCTCGGGGAGTCTGCGATGCCAGTCCGTTTCCTTCTGATAGGCATGCGCCACGTTGAGCAGCCGCGACTCACCGAAGTGCGGGCCGCAGATCTGCAGGCCCACGGGCAACCCGCGCGCGAAGCCGCACGGGATCGACATCGCGGGCACGCCGGCGAGGTTCGCGCCGATGGTGTAGATGTCGTTGAGATACATCTGGATGGGATCCGAGGCTTTCGCGCCGATCTCGAACGCCACGTCCGGCGCGGTGGGACCCATGAGCACGTCCACTTCGCCGAAGGCCTTCTTGAAATCCTGGTTGATGAGCTGACGCACGCGCTGCGCCTTGAGGTAGTAAGCGTCGTAATAACCGGCGGACAACACGTACGTGCCGGTCATGATGCGGCGCTTGACCTCGGCGCCGAAGCCTTCGCCGCGCGAACGCTTGTAGAGGTCCATGAGATCTTTCGGATCCTGGCAACGGTACCCGTACCGCACACCATCGAAACGCGCGAGGTTGGAGGAACACTCCGCCGGCGCCACCACGTAGTAGGTGGGCACCGACAGCGGCAGCGACGGTAGTTTGACCTCGACGAGCGTGGCGCCGAGCTTCTCGTAGACTTTCAGCGCATCGCGGATGCACTTCTCGACGTCGGACTCGAGGCCCTTGTCGAAGAACTCCTTGATGAGGCCGATCCTGAGGCCCGCGAGCGGCTTGTCGAGCTCCGCCACATAGTTAGGCACCGGCGTGTCCACGCTGGTGGAGTCGCGTGTGTCGAAACCGGCCATGGCGCCGAGCACCATGGCGCAGTCTTCCGCCGAGACGCCGATGAGGCCGCCCTGATCGAGGCTGGAGGCGAACGCGATCATGCCGTAGCGGGAGACGCGGCCGTACGTGGGCTTGATGCCCGTGACGCCGCAGAGCGAGGCCGGCTGGCGAATCGAACCACCGGTGTCCGTGGCCGTGGCCATGGGCACCACGCGCGCGCCGACGGCGGCGGCCGAACCACCCGAGCTGCCACCGGGAACCAGCTTCGGGTTCCAGGGATTGCGCACCGGGCCGTAGAAGCTCGTCTCGTTCGACGAACCCATCGCGAACTCGTCCATGTTGGTCTTGCCCAGCGTGACCATGCCGGCCGCATTGAGCTTCTCGACGACCGTGGCGTCATAGGGCGACACGAAGTTGTCGAGCATCTTCGAGCCGCAACTCGTCTTCACGCCCGAGGTGCAGAAGATGTCCTTGTGAGCCAGCGGCAGACCCGTGAGGGGGCCGGCCTTGCCTGCCGCCAGCGCGTCGTCCGCTGCCTTGGCCTGAGCCAGCGCGGAGTCCTGCATGACGGTGATGAACGCATCGAGCTGCGGCTGCGACGCGTTGACCCGGGCCAGCAGGCCACGGGTGAGTTCGACGGCCGAGAATTCCTTGGCGCGGAGCTTCTTCGCGAGCTCCGCCAACGTGAAGGTATGCATATTTTTAAGGGTTTTTACTCGATGACCTTGGGCACGAGGTACAGCGCGGCTTCCACCTGGGGAGCATTGCGTTGGAACAGCT
>JBKPPO010000363.1:0-4267 GCA_046733635.1 Pseudomonadota bacterium
GAAGAACGCGCCGCCCTTGCGCAGGAATCGCCCGACCACCGGGATGTTGAGATTGATGCCCGCGGCGATGTGCGGCGGCGCATAACCCTGGTGATAGATGATGTAGGAGAGCAGCAGGTAGTCCATGTGGCTGCGGTGGCAGGGCACGAAGACCACCTCGTTGCCGTCGATCACGTCCTTGAGCGTGGCGGCGTGATTGAACTTCACGCCGTCGTACACGCGGTTCCACACGCGGCCCAGCAGCTTCTCCGCGATCTGCACGAAGGCGTGCGAGTAGTTAGCGGCGATCTCGAACGCGTACTTGCGGGCCTGCAGCAGCCCCGGCCGGAAACTCGTGTGTTTGTCCCTGGACTCCGCCGCCACCACCGCGCGCACCGCCCTGGCGCGCAGGACCTGCGCGACGATCGTCCGGCGGTGCGAGAGGTCCGGCCCGATGCGCGTGGCGCGCTGCCGGCGCAACACGCCGCGGAGCACGCGGGTCACGCGACGCGCCTGGTCGGAGGCGGGCGAGCCGTCGAGCATGGAGCGCAGCGAGATGGGTTCGCCGAATTCCACGAACACGTTGCGGCCATTGACCAGCACCGAGATGAACTTGCGGGCGCGGGATGTCAGCGCCCAGTTCTCCGCGAACAGCAATCGCAGCCAGGAACCTTCCTTCTGCGGCGCGCGGCCCCAGTACACCGCGGTGGGCACGAGCAGGATGTCGCGGGTGGCGTCGTCGGGTGCGGGCGGGCCGCGCAATTCGTCTACCAGCGCCATCAGGTAGGGCGGCGGCCGGCGGGTCACGCTGGCGTCCCAGAACCGGCGCCGGCGGCCCACGTCGAAGTAGGAGCGCCGCTGCTCCACGGGCAGGCTGCTCGACCGCTTCTCGGGGAACGGCAGTCGCCGCTTCTCGGTGACGTTGCAGAGGACGGCGAGGTCCGCGCGCGAGTCGCGGTCGAACACGTAGCACACCGGCGTCGTCGGCGACGTCAGCGATGGCGGGGCCTCGGCCGGTTGTACCGCCGCCCGCACCCAGAGCTTGAAGAATCGCCGCAGCAACCAGCCCATGAGCCCGGGTTGACCCTCGTGTAATGTTAGGCGGCGCAGTGTAGCCGACTCGGATGGAGTGTCCGCATGACGAAAGACCACCGGATCATTCTGACCGGAGCCTCCGAGGGCATCGGTCGAGCGCTCGCACTGGAGCTCGCCAGCCGGGGCGCCCGGCTGTCGCTGGCCGCCCGCGATCGACAGCGGCTGGAATCGCTCACGGCCGAGTGCCGAGCGCGCGGTGGCGAAGCGCTGGCGCTGCCGACGGACGTCACCAACCAGCAGGACTGCGAATGGCTGGTCAATGAAACCGTGGGCGCATTCGGCGGGGTCGACGTGCTGGTCCACAACGCGGGCATCACGATGTGGAGCCGCTTCGATGCGCTCCAGGATCTGTCGATCTTCGAGCGCATCATGGAAGTGAACTACCTTGCGCCAGTGCGGCTGACGGCTCTCGCCTTGCCGCATCTGAAGCAGTCGCGCGGATTGCTCGTCGCCGTGGCGAGCCTCGCAGGACTCACCGGCGTGCCGGAGAGATCCGGCTACGCCGCGAGCAAACACGCGCTCATCGGATTCTTCGATTCGCTGCGTATCGAACTCGCCGGGAGCGGCGTCGACGTGAGCGTGGTGTGCCCCGACTTCGTGGTCAGCGAAATCCACAAACGTGCGATCGGCCCGGATGGCGAGCCGCTCGGCGAATCGCCGATGGTGAAGAGCAAGATCATGACCGCCGAGGAATGCGCCGCGCGGATCGCGCGCGCGATCGGGAAGCGGGAGCGTCAGGTGCTCATGAGCCCGCGCGGGAAGTTAGGTCGCTGGCTGAAACTGCTCGCGCCCGGCGTGATCGACCGGATCGCCGCCCGGGCCATCCGCGAACGGCATTGATGTGAAAAGGTGCCGGGCGCCTTCTCTTTAGTCCGGCAACCGAAGGGACGCCTGGCCGAACGCGTACTTCCAGCCCTCCTGCGTACGCACATACGTATCGCTGAACCACAGCTTGTACTCGAACGTGCTGCCATCGGCATGACGCGTGCCCTTCGACCACAGCAGCGCGGTGACGATGGCCGTGTCCTTCCCGTACAGGCGCACCTTCTGCGACCCCGGCACCTCGACCTGCTTCTCGTAGGTGATGTGCACATCCCGCGCCGAGGCGATCAGCTCCGCGCGCGAATACACGGCGCCATTCCCCAGCACCAGCGTGAAACCCGGATGGAGGATGCGATCCATCGTCCGCCAGTCATTGCGCTCGACGGCGAGCTGATACTCCGTATCCAGCGCCGCCACGATTTCCTCATCGGACTCCGCCCGCGCTATGATCATCGGCGCGGCGAGCGTGGTGGCGAGCACGGCGAGGCCTAACAACACCCGGTTCTGCATGATTTCTCCTCAGGCTGCCAGCCCTTCGGGCGGCAAGTGATCCAGCAGCCGGCGGATCGCCGGCAGTTGCTCCAGCGCGGCCTGACGGCCCGCGTCGACGATGCGGGGCATGGCGGACGTCTCCCAGAGTTTGATGCGCCGATCGATGTCGAGCTCGAGGTTCAGCATGCGCACGCCGCATCGCCGCGCCTCGCCGATCCGGGCCTGCTGCAGGTTGTTGATCATCGTCGTAGTGACCTGCGCCACCAGCCGCGAAGCCCGATCCACCCGGCGCGGCAGTGCGCCCTTGAATCCCACCGTGATCGTCGCGGACGCATCCAGCGCCGCCGAGACCGGCAGCGGGTCCGAGATCACGCCATCCGTGAAGCGGCGGCCTGCGATCTCGACACTGGGGAACATGAAAGGCAGCGCCATGCTGGCGCGTACCGCGTCCGCGACCGGGCCACAGGCCAGGATCGCCGCTTCACCGCTGGCCGCATCGGTGACGCCGATGCGCAACGCCGTCGGGAGATCCTCGATGCGGGCGCTGCCGAACGCACGTTCCACGCGCGCCCGGATCAACGCGGCATCGCGGAACGAGAAGTCCGCGCCGAATCCGCAGAGTTTCGGAGCGAGGATTTCGAAGTACGCCTTCCACCGCTTCTTCTCGGTGAGATCGGCAGACCACAACCGCATCGCGCGCTCGAGCGATTCCTGCCCGCTCCATCCCATCGCGATGCACGCACCGAACAACGCACCGGAACTGCAGCCGACCACGAGGTCCGGCTGCAATCCCGCGTTCGCCAACACCTCCGCGATGCCGAGCGCGGCGGCGCTGCGCACGCCGCCGCTCCCGAGCACCAGGGCCAGTCGCGGCTCGTTCGCCGCCTGATCGAGTCCTTCCATGATCAGAATTTCATGTTGGCGCGCAGGAAATACCGGCGGCCCAACGTGTCGTAGGTGGAAGGGTCCGTGTTCATCTGCACCGACGCCGTGTACAGCGGCGGCGCCTCGTCCGTGAGGTTTTCCACGCCCGCCCGAAGCTCGATCACCTCGGCGAGCCGCCAGGACACGTTGGCATCGAGGTAGGTGATCGACGGCACGGCCACCGTGGTGTACGGATCGTAGGTCGCGTACTTGTTGTCCATCGCAGGCAGGTGCTGCACGCGCAGTCCCGCTCCGAAATCCCGGAACTGCCAGCGCGCGTTGAACAGCAGTTTGAAATCCGGGAAGGCATTGCCGATGTTGTCGCCGATCGTGCCCGTGTAGTCGATCACGGGCAAACCGGGCACGTACGAGATCTCCCACTTCGCGAGCCAGTTGCCCAACAGGTTGAGATCGAGTTTGCCGGCGCCACCGAGATCCGCACCCCAGTCGAGCTGCACGTCGATACCCGAGGTACGCAGCGTCGACACATTGGCCGTACCCTGGCTCGGCACCCAGGGCGCGCCCGTGACCGGGCCACCGCCAAACGCACTCCGGCGGTCGAGCGCGCGGCAAGCCGGATCGTCGTTGCTCAGCTCCGGGTTGTTTCCCTGGTAGCCGAAGCACAACAACACGATCTCGTTGGCGGGGATCGAGAAGATCGCATCGTCGAGCTCGATGTCGTACCAGTCCATGGAGGCGCGGAACGACGCCGTGTCGAAGACGACGCCGAAGGTGACGGTGTCCGCCTTCTCCTCCGCCAGGTCCGGATTGCCGCCGCCCAACGTGGAGATCTGGCCCGTGCCGAACACGTAGTCATCGATATCGGCTTCGGCGATGCCCTGCTCGATGCACAACGCGCGCACGCGGCCGTCGCCGCCGTTCGCGGTGTCAGCGTGTGAACCGAAGTTGCGGGCGGCCGACGCGTTCGAGCAGGGATCCTCGATGAGCGTCGGAT
>JBKPPO010000364.1:0-4200 GCA_046733635.1 Pseudomonadota bacterium
TGCGCAGAAGTGGGTCGACAGCTCCATTTCCAAGACAGCGAACGTGCCCACGGATTACAAGTACGAGAGCTTCAAGGACATCTATCTGTACGCCCACGAGAAGGATCTGAAGGGCTGCACCACCTTCCGCTTCAACCCCGAAGCGTTCCAGGGCGTGCTCGTGAAGGAAGACGATCTCAAGAACACGACCTACGTCTTCACGCTCGAGGACGGTAGCGAGATCTCCGTCAAGGGGGATGAAGAGATCGAATACGACGGCGAGAAACACACCGCCGCGAATCTCTACGACGCGCTCAAAGAAGGTTATTACGGCAAGTTCTAGTAGCCAGCCTACGCAATAGAACGAGCCAGGAGACAGCAATGGCTGCAATCAAGATCGACAAGAAGATCGCGAAGTATCGCGTCCAGAAGCCCACCGACACGGCGGCCGCGGCTGCGCCCGCGCCCGCGGAAGTGGTGAAGCTCGAACCCGCGGTGGAGATGACCAAGGGTAAGGACGGCCGCGCGGCGAAGGTCGTGCGCATGACCGAAGAGGTCCAGCGTCCGGAGTTCCTCGTCGGCGCCACCTACAAGATCAAGACGCCGGTGTCGGATCACGCGATGTACGTGACCATCAACGACATCATCCTCAATGAGGACACGCCGTACGAGCAGCGGCGGCCGTTCGAGATCTTCATCAATTCGAAGAACCTCGATCACTTCCAGTGGATCGTGGCTCTCACGCGCATCATCTCGGCCGTGTTCCGCAAGGGCGGCGACGTCACCTTCCTCGTGGACGAGCTCAAGGCCGTGTTCGATCCGCGCGGCGGCTACTGGCAGGCGGGCGGCAAGTTCATGCCCTCGATCATCGCCGAGCTGGGCTATGTCATCGAGAAGCACCTGCAGATGATCGGCCTCCTCAAGAAGGCGGAGTTGGACGAGCACTCCGCCAAGCTCATCGCCGAGAAGAAGGCCGAGTTCGAAGAGCGCACCAAGCAAACCGATGCATTCGCGAAGTCGCACTTCCCCGAAGGCGCGCAACTCTGCAGCAAGTGCAGCACCGCGGCAGTGGTCATGATGGACGGCTGCATGACCTGCCTGAACTGCGGGGACTCGAAGTGCGGCTGATCTGGGACGCGTCCGACAGATAAGAAGACTAGCTAGGGGTAATAGACGAGGCAGCCGCAGGCTGTCCCGTACGATGAAAAATGGGGCGGCCGCGAGGCCGCCCTTTTTCGTTCCGGAGGTCGTATGCGCTACCCGCTCGTCTGCTTGTTCCTGCTGGCTGCGTCGTCGCCGGGGGTGGCGTGCAGCATCGGGTACTCCGGATTGCCGTATGACGCACGGAACTACGTGTTCTACGGAAAGGTGCTCGAGCACATCTCGCATCGCATGGATACCTGCGGCAACGATCCGCGGCGCACCGGAGATCAATGCGAGCCCGCATGGGGCTGGAAGATAGAGGTCGTCGTGCCGGTGAACATGCCCCTGAAGCTCGAGCATGTGGAATATTTCGAGTACACGGTGGATGCGGCCTGCGGTGCGATGCCACTGGATGAAAACCACGTGCGGAAGGTGCCGCCGGGATCGCTCGTCACGCTGGTGGCGAATCCGTATTCATCGGGCGACGTGAGGTCGGCCATCGGTCGGGTGACATCGGCACTTCCCGGTCACGGCCTGCTCGCGGTGCTGCCGCCCGCGTCGAACCTGACCGCGCTGTCCCGCAGTGAATCGCCGCTCGCGGAACTCGCCTGTCTGCCGATGAAGCGATGGCCGGACCGGAGATTGGCATTCGAGTATTGGCGGCAGCGTCAGGCGCTCGACGACGAGAGGAACATGCGCGCCAGCCTCGACAGGCTGCTCGCGTTGATGAGCTTGTTCGATGCCGGGCTCTTCACACGTGGTGAAGAGCCTACCTATCTCGAGGAGATCGTCACCCGCAAGTTGCCGCCCGCACTCGTGGACGAGTTCTACGATCGTTTGCCGGCCGCGCGCGCGTCTGCTCTCGCGGCCTGCGAAAAAAGCTGAAGGCCGTTTTCCTGAAATCCCACAAATTCGAGTGCGACATTCCGCCCTGGGCGGCGGCTCACTCTGGCTGGCGCTGCGCGCCCGCTTGCGCAGACTGGAACCCTCGAATCATTCAGCGGGGTTCTCATGAAGACCGGTGCAATCACGACGGCTATCGCTTCCTCTTTCATGCTCGCCGCGCTGGCGTTCGCCGACGCCGCGCCGACGTCCAACAAATGGCGCATCGAGCTGTCGGGCCAGGCCCTCACTACCGGTGACCTGGTGTTCCGCGTCACACCGCGTCAGGGCGAAGCCACCGACATCTCGGTGAACGTCCGCAGTGGCCGCGCCGAGAACAACGTGGCGAAGGACGTGCGCGACGCGCTCGCCGCCAAGCTCAGCCCCGAACGCTTCACCGTCGAGGTGGACGATGGCGAGGACATCCTCGTCAAGAAGAAGGACGGTCAGCCCGACTTCGCGCTCGAGCTGATCGAAGCCAACGTGCAGAACGTGAGCATCAAGGTCGAAGGCGAATAAAGCATCCGTGCGCCCCGGCCCTCGTAGGCCGGGGCGCGCCGGCAAGGAGCGGGCATGACACTTCGCAAGCTCTTCAACACCATCGCGGCGGGCGCGGCGCTCAATGCGACGCTGGGCATCGCCATTGCGACGGCTCAGGATTCACCGCCGCTATCCGGATCGTGGAACATCGCTTCGTCCGGCAAGGCCGCCTCGAGTGGTGAACTGCTTTTCCGGGTCACGCCGGGCAACGGCGAGGATCCCGTCGAGGTGACGGTATTCGTCTTGTCGGGCTCGAACGAAACGGGCATCGCGAGCAGCATCCGCCGGAATTTCACGCTGCAGCTCGACGCGGCCGAGTTCGACGTGCAGGCGGGCGAGGGCGGCAATGTCCGCGTCAACCAGTCGCGCGCCGGGACCAACTTTGCGGTGGAACTGCTGGATTCCGACGTCGAGAACGTGCGAGTCACGGTCCAGAGCGTGACTCCCGTGGCGCCGCCGACGGTGCCGCCGCAGTCGGTGCCGGCGAATCCGCCGAACCCTTCGGCGCCTGCCAATCAGCCGCCGGAGCCTGGAAATGCCAGCCCGCCGCCGGAAGCCTCTCCGCCCGAAGGCCCGGCGCCGGCCGAGTCGTCAGCTCCACCCGCCGACTCGTCAGCGCCGCCCGCATCGCCGTCAGCGCCGCCGTCGAACCCGCAAGGTTCTTCGGGTGAGGCGGGTGCTGCGGCCAGCGCACCGCCGCCGGGGAATTAGTTCTTACCACGCGTAGAGGCCCGCCCAGGGGAACTGACCTGCGGTGACTTCGAAGTAGTAGTAGCCATCCGCATTCCGGGTGAGCGGCATCTGCCCGCAGGCTCGCGCGACGCCGCCCACCGAAACCATGCGGCCGTCGAAGTTGTAGCAACCCCAGCCGTTGATCGTGGCGTTCGTGCGGTAACACGCGGGCCCGGCAGTGTTGAAATTGCCGGTGTTGCCCGAGAAGGTGATGGGATTGGAACAGCCGCCCGTCCCCGTCTGTCCGGACTGCGACACCGCGATCGTCCGCGTGATGCCTCCGCCGACCACCGTGACCGTGGCGCTGCGCGCCGAACTACCCGTGTTCGCGGTGGCGCTCACCGTGAAACTGCCGTTACCGCTGCCCGACGCCACCGAGGTGCTGAGCCAGCTCTGGTTGTCCGTCACCGACCAACTCACGTTGGACGTGACGCTGACCGACGCGGAGGACGCCGCGGCCGCGAGCGACAATGTCACGGCCGACAGCGTCAAACTACTCGCTGCCGGCGCCGCCTGCGTCACGGTGATCGTGCGCGTCAGGCTGCCGCCCGTGACCGTCACGGTTCCAGAACGCGCGGCCGTGCCGGTGTTGGCCGTGGCGCTGATCGTGAAGCTGCCATTGCTGCTGCCCGACGTGGGCGAGACGCTGAGCCAACTCTGATTGTCGGTGACCGCCCAGCTCACGTTCGCCGTGACCGCGACGGGCGCGGTCGACGCAGCCGACGCCAGCGATACCGCGGTAGTGGATACGTTCAGCGAGTTGCTGGATCCGAAGACCGTCGCGGGCACCGACGTGGCTGCAATGCCGTTCGCGCCGTTGACCACGATCTGGCCCCACGGCGTGAGCGTGGTCCCGAAGTCCGTGACCATGTCGAGGAACGTGCAGCAGCTCCCGTTGCCTGACCACGACCACGCGATGTAGCC
>JBKPPO010000365.1:0-6859 GCA_046733635.1 Pseudomonadota bacterium
GTACGAGGGCGTGGATTTCGGCGAAGGCAGCATCGGCCTCATCACCTATATGCGCACGGACTCGGTGAACCTCGCCGTGGATGCCGTCAACGAGATGCGCCAGGTCATCGCGCAGGAATACGGCAAGGAAGCCGTGGCCGAAGAACCGCGCGTGTACAAGACCAAGTCGCGCAATGCGCAGGAAGCGCACGAAGCCATTCGACCCACATCCGCCGCGATCCTGCCCTCGAAGCTCGACGGCAAGATCGACCCCGACCAGTTCAAGCTGTATTCGCTGATCTGGAAACGCGCGATGGCATCGCAGATGGCGCATGCGTTGTTCGATACGGTCGCTGTGGACATGGTCCCCAGCAAGCAGGACGGCAAGTCGTCCGGCCGCCATGTGCTGCGTGCCAACGGTTCGACGCTGGTGAAGCCCGGTTACATCGCCGTCTACCAGGAAGACGTCGACGATTCGAAGCCCGAGAACGAAAACGACCGCATCCTGCCCGCGATGAACGAAGGCGACGTGGTCACGCTGCTCAACGTCCATGGTGATCAGCACTTCACGGAGCCGCCGCCGCGTTACTCGGAAGCTTCGCTGGTGAAAGCGCTGGAAGAACACGGCATCGGCCGCCCTTCCACCTACGCCACCATCATCTCGACGCTGAAAGACCGCGAGTACGTCGACATGGACAACCGCCGGTTCATCCCGACGGACATCGGCAAGATCGTGGGCGGATTCCTCTCCAAGCATTTCCACAAGTACGTGGAATACGGCTTCACCGCCGCGCTGGAGGACGAACTCGACGCCGTGTCACGCGGCGAAGAGAGCTGGACCGAGCCTCTCAAGAAATTCTGGAAGCCCTTCATCGAGCAGGTCGAGCACATAGAAAAGAATGTGTCGCGCGAGGAAGTGGCGATGGCGCGCGAACTCGGCAAGGACCCGGTGTCGGGCAAGCCGGTCAGCGTGCGCATGGGGCGCTTCGGGCCGTTCGTGCAGATCGGCACCAAGGACGACGAAGAGAAACCGAAGTTCGCCGGCCTGCGCAAGTTCCAGAAGATGGACACCATCCAGCTGCCCGAGGCGCTGGAGCTGTTCAAGGTGCCGCGCAAGCTCGGCGAAACGGAGGATGGCTACGCCATCACGGCCAAGATCGGGCCCTTCGGTCCCTACGTCCAGTTCGCGGCAAAAGGCTTCGTCTCGCTCAAGGAGCCCGACGATCCGTACACCATCGAACTACCGCGCGCGCTCGAGCTCATCCGCCTGAAGAAGGAAGCCGACGCCAACCGCCTCATCCAGGATTTCGGCGTCGATGACATCAAGGTGCTGAACGGCCGGTATGGCCCGTACATCACGGATGGCAAGCGTAATGCGCGCATCCCGAAGGACACGGATCCCAAGGCGATCAGCCTCGAGACCTGCCGCGAACTTCTCGCCGCCGCGCCGCCGCGTGGCAGCCGTTTCGGCCGCAAGAAGAATGCGGCGCCCGCAAAAGACGCAGCAACGCCGGCCGCCGATGGCGTCGCTGCGAAGAAGTCCGCGAAGAAAACCGCAGCCAGGTCTGCACGAAAGTCGGACGCAACCGACGCGCCGATCACGAAAGCGGAAAAGAAACCGACACCCGCGAAAAAGAAAGCGGCTGCAAAAAAATCCTCATCCAAGGCCAAGAAAAAAGAGCCGAAGAGCTGAACCCTTATGTTCAATCTCGTGGTCTCACGCGATTGAATTAAGTCCGTACGCGGAGTAGCGTCGACCCGGGTCCTGGATATCACGGCGCGCACTCGTCGAATAAGAAGAGAGGACGCGCTGCTCTCGGCAACCAGAAGAACTGCCGCGCTCCCGATGACCGCGGCATCGAGGACTTCATCCTCGGTGTCCGGGAATCGGCGTGTATCCGGAATAACAGGTTCTCAGGGGAATTAATCACATGAAGAGTCAACGTGTACGACACGGCCTGAAATGGGCCGTGGCCAGCGCGTTGTTGTCTGCTTCAACTTTCGCGGCTGCAGGTCCGCGCGAGTTGACGTTGGACAGCGGCGTGCGTCTCTCCGCGGTATCTCTCGAATCGCCCATCGTGGGCGCCGGCTACGGTTCGCTGGTGCTGCATCCCAGTCTCGCGAACGTCTCGGGCCGCCAGCAGGTGCTCGTGCGCCTGCGCTCGCCCGGTGTCGCCCAAGGTGGCGGCGCGGTCTCGCGCTCGCAGGTGCAGGCCGAACAGGCCGCGGTCATCAGCCGCGTGCTTGCGCGCGCGCCGAACGCCGAAGTCATCGCCACGATCCAGCTCGCGCTGAATGCCGTGGTGCTCGAAGTCGACGGCAAGGATCTGGAGACGGTGTCGAACGACACGGCGATCGCCCGCGTGGTCGGTGTATCCGACTACAGCCTCGACCTCTCCGAAACCGTGCCGTACATCGGCGCGACCACGGCTCAATCGCTCGGCGCCACCGGCGCAGGCGTGAAGGTCGCGGTGATCGACAGCGGTGTCGACTACACGCACAAGAATCTCGGTGGTCCGGGCACGCAGGCTGCTTATGAAGCGGCTTGGGCGCCGATCCCCGCCGCGGGTTCG
This sequence comes from Pseudomonadota bacterium, assembly GCA_046733635.1. Lineage (GTDB taxonomy): Bacteria > Pseudomonadota > Gammaproteobacteria > Steroidobacterales > Steroidobacteraceae > CADEED01. The sequence goes on from JBKPPO010000365.1 coordinate 2,553, forward strand.
CCGGCGATTCCGACCGTGCCGGCCGGCACCGGTTATCTCGTCGTCAACGATCCCGGCACGACTGCGGACGATGGCCTGTATCCCAGCGCCAAGGTCGTCGGCGGTTACGACTTCGTCGGTGAGAGCTGGCCGAACACGGCGCTGCAGCCCGACGCGGATCCGATCCCGGCTCCCGATGCGACCACGAACGGCGGCCACGGCACTCACGTCGCCGACATCATCGCCGGCGTCGGCGGTGTCGCCCCGGGCGCGCAGATCTACGCGATCAAGGCCTGCTCGCAGCCGGCCACGTCGTGCAGTGGCGTCGCGCTCATGCAGGCGATGGACTTCGCGCTCGATCCGAACGGCGACAGCGATTTCTCCGATCGCGTCGACATCATCAACATGTCGCTGGGTTCGCCCTATGGCCAGCCCTTCGACGACGATCTGTCGTTCGCGGTGGACAACCTCGCCGCTGCCGGCATCCTGACGGTGGCCTCCGCCGGCAACAGCGCCGACAAGCAGTTCATCACGGGTTCGCCCGGTGCATCGACCACGGCGCTGAGCGTGGCGCAGACCGCGGTGCCCTCGGCGGCGCTGCAGATCATGTCGGTGCTCGCGCCGGTGGTCAGCGATCGCGGCGCGGTGTTCCAGTCCTGGGCTGCTCCGCTCACGACGACCATCGAAGGCCCGGTGTTCTACCCGGCGACGGCGGCGAAGCGCGTGGGTTGCGCCGATGCGGCCGGCAATACGCCGTTCACCGCGGGTGAACTTGCAGGCCAGATCGTGCTCATCGATCGCGGCACCTGTTCGTTCAGCCTCAAGGTCGCCAATGCCGGCGCTGCAGGCGCTTCGCTGGTGATCATCGGCCTCATCACCGCCGATGTGCCCTTCGTGGGTGCGTTCGGTGGCGGTGTCCAGACGATTCCGGCGTACATGATCAACCAGGTGGACGCGAACACGATCCGCACGGGCGGCGTGGTGCGCTTCTCACCCAGCAATCAGCTCTCGCTGGCCGGTTCGCTGGCCTCCACGTCCTCGCGCGGTCCGCGCTTCGACGACGGCCGCGTGAAGCCGGAAATCGGCGCGCCCGGCGCGTCGATCTCGGCCCAGTCGGGTGGATTCACGGCCGTCTCGGCCTTCGGCGGCACCTCGGGTGCGGCGCCGATGGTCACGGGCGCCGCGGCCATCCTCAAGGGTGCGCGTCCGACGCTGACCAATGCCGAGATCAAGCAGATCCTCGTGAACACGGCCAACCCCGATGTGCGTCAGCCGTCGGCCGCGGGTTCGGTGTTCCCGGATCAGCTGGCGCCGATCACGCGTATCGGCGGTGGCGAAGTGCGCGTGGACCGCGCGCTGCTCGCGCCGGCGGTGGTGTTCGACGTCACCGGTCCGGAAGGTGCGACCACGCACGGTGCGGTGAGCCTGGGCGTCGTGGAGCAATCCACGTCGAGCAGCCTCAAGACCCGCAAGCTGCGCGTGTTCAACAAGTCCAACCGCTCGCAGCGCTACTCGGTGCAGCCGTCGCAGCGTTACCAGAATGACGTCGACACCGGCGCCATCTCGATGACGTGGGCCCCCAGCACGGTCAACGTGCCGGCGAACGGCAGTGCGGACGTGACGGTGTGGATCACCATCCACTCCGACAAGCTGCGCAACAACCAGATGAACGCGGGTTCGCTGGGCAATGCGATCGGGCCTCTGACCGCCAACGAACACGATGGCTACATCAAGTTCGTAGGACGCGATCACAACCTCTCGATCCCGTGGCATGTGCTGCCGCGCAAGTCCTCGCAGGTTCACGTGAACCGTCAGGCGCAGTCCGGCCTCGTCTTCGACGACGCGGGTCTCGCCACGGCGGAACTCACCAACTACGGCGTGGGTGATGCGCAGCTGCAGTACTTCTCGCTGCTGGGCACGAGCCCGGATCGCCCGTCGGGCGGCCGCGGCGAAGGCCTGCCGAACCCGGACCTGCGTGCGGTGGGCACGAACTCGATCCTCGTCCCGGGTGCGACCTGCGGACTGACGTCGGGCAATGCCATCGTCTGGGAGTTCGCGTTCAACACCTGGGAGCGCAAGGCTTCTCCGGTGGGCTCCTGGTACGAAGTGGACCTGGATGTGAACGGCGACGGAGCCTTCGACTACGCCGTGCTCAACCAGGATGCGAGCGGTCTCACCACGATCACGGATGGACGCCAGGTGTCGGCGCTGCTGCGCCTCTCACCCACCGGCACCATCCTGTCGTCGACGGTCCGTTTCTTCGCCGAGCATGCGACCAACACGGGCAACCTCGTGCTGCGCGTCTGCGCCAGCGACATGGGCCTCTCGGTCGCGACACTGGGTCAGCCGGTGACGGCCGAGTTCTTCGCGACGTCCTGGTACTTCGGTGGCAGCTCGGACTTCCTGGGTCCGTACGTCATCACCCCGGGCGGCGAGCAGTACACGGGCTCGACGACGGCGGCGGTGGGCGATGTGATCACGAAGAATCATACCGCCGCTCTGACGGTGCAGGACTGGGGCTTGTTCCCCGGCACCAGCCCGTACGCGGGTCTGCTCGTGTTCACGAACTCCGACTTCGGCGCCGCGAATCGCGGTGGCTCGACGCAGGAGACGGAAGCGCTGGTGCTGACGCCAGCGGCTCCGTAAAGGAAGCCTCGACGGTCTGATGAGACCAGGCCCCCGCGGGAAACCGCGGGGGCCTTTTCATTTGCGGGTTCGGATCAGGCGCGAGATGCGCGCGGGCAAATGCCGGGCGCGCCACTGCGGCTGCAACTAACGATCTGGCATCTGGCCCGCACGCGGCTGCGTCCGGGGTTCGGCGCCGGTGCCGGTGGGATCCGCAGGCAGCGTCTTCTTGCCGGGCTGGAACCGGTCACCGGCGCAGTTCACCAACGTGCCGCTTTCGTCGGTGTGATAGCGCATCTGTCCCGACTGCGTCTTCGCGGTGACGCGATATCCGGGCACCAGCGCCTGCGTGTACATCTGGCCCGGCTCCGCGCATCCGAGCGAACCATCGCTCCACGTCACCTTCTCGGCGCTCACGAGAACGACTGAGCTTTCGTCCACGCCGAAGCGACGCGCCGCGTCGGCCACCACCGCCCGCCGGACTGCTCGCGGCATGTTCGCGGTGTTGACCGGGGTGCCGGGAGGTTGCGCGTTTCCGGTGACCATCTCGGGTATGCGAGTCGGCGGTGCGATCGCACGAGGCTTGTCCGGCTCCCCACCTGCCACAGCGTTCACGGCCAGCAACGTCGCCGCGACACCCATCGTCCATCTGATCGCCATGAGCCACTCCTCCTGCGCCGGATCCGCGCTTTCAGTGTATAAAACGCGCCCGGCGCGCCTCCAGGGTTGCATGAAATACCGCCATCAACATCACGCAGGCAATTTCGCCGACGTGCACAAGCACGTCCTGCTGCTCGAGGTTCTGCGCGCGCTCACCCGCAAGGACAAGCCGCTGCTGTACGTGGATACCCACTCGGGCCGCGGAGACTACGAGTTGCATCCGGGTGATGCCGCGCACCCGGCCGAATGGCAAGCCGGCGCCGCCAGACTGCTGGCGGCCACGCCCCGACACGAAGCGCTCACTCACTACCGCGAGCTCCTGATCGCGCGCCGGCGTGGCGCGAGCCTGCACTATCCGGGGTCTCCCGTGCTCGCTGCCGGCGCGCTGCGCGCGGGCGATCGCGCGGTGTTCTTCGAGGCGCAACGCGACGAAGCCGGGCATCTGCGCAAACTGCTCAGCGAACGCGAACGCACGCGCGTGGAGAGCAGCGACGGATTCGCGGGCCTGCGCGCGCTGCTGCCGCCGCCCGAGCGTCGCGGCTGCGTGCTCATCGATCCTCCGTTCGAGGAGCGCGAAGACTTCGCGCGCCTGCACTCGGCCGTGACGGACGCGCTCAAGCGCTTCGAAAGCGCGGTGATGGTGTTGTGGCTGCCCGTGAAGCTCCGCGCCGACTTCGACGCCTGGTTCGAGAAGCTCCGCCGCGTCATGACTCGCCCGGTGCTGGCATCGCTGCTGTGGATGCACCCCTGCGACTCGCGCGCGGCGCTCAACGGGTCCGCGCTGGTGGTGGTCAACCCTCCCTATCTAGTCGAGGAGGGCATTCGCGAGTGGCTGCCGGAATTGCGCGCGTTGCTCGGCGGCCCAACTTCCGGCAACGAAGTGCTGAGCGTCAGCGAAGTCCGCTGAGCAACTGATCCGCCACGGCGTCGGGAACCGCCGCACCGCGCGCGATCACCGCCACGCTGCCCTGCCTGGCCGGCAGCAGGATGCCGCTGTAAGGACCTTCGGAGAATTCCTCGCGCGCCGACACCTGCTCATGAGC
>JBKPPO010000366.1:0-5462 GCA_046733635.1 Pseudomonadota bacterium
AGGTTCACGAGGCCGGCTTTCTTCGCCTCGTCGCAGAACGTCTTGTCGAGGTCCGGCTTCGCCAGCGTGAACGGCACGTTCATCCACGAGCGCGCATTCGGGGCGACCGGGCTCTTGTAGAACCCGCTGCCTTCGATGAAGTCGTACAGCTTCTTCGCCTTGGTGCGATTCCGCTCTTCCATCGCCTTGAGGCCACCCTGCTTCTTGAGCCACTTGAAGACCAGGCCGGCGAAGTACCAGCCGAACGTCGGCGGCGTGTTGAGCATCGAGCCTTCATCGGCCATGGCCTTGAAGTCCCAGACCGCAGGCGTGCCGGGGCGCGCCTTGCCGATGAGGTCTTCGCGCACGATCACGACGACGATGCCCGAAGGACCGATGTTCTTCTGCGCGCCGGCGTAGATCAGGCCGAACTTCGACACGTCGATCGGGCGCGAGAGGATCGTGGAGCTGAAATCGGCGACGAGTGGCACGCCGTTCGTCTCGGGCACGTAATCGAACTCCACGCCGCCGATCGTCTCGTTGGGGGTGTAGTGGAAATACGCGGCGTTCGGCGTGAGCTTGAGCGCGCCCTGCGCCGGCACGGTCGAGTAGTTGGACGCGGCTTCGTCCGCCGCCACGTTGACCTTGCAGAACCGCTTGGCTTCACCGATCGCCTTCTTGGACCAGGCGCCGGTGTTGACGTAGTCGACCGTCGAATCGGCGGTGGTCAGGTTCATCGGGATGGCCGAGAACATGCCGGTGGCGCCGCCTTGCAGGAACAGCACCTTGTAATTCGCGGGAACGTTGAGCAGCTCGCGCAGGTCGGCTTCCGCCTCCTGGGCCACGGCGATGAACGCCTTGCTGCGATGGGATACTTCCATGACCGACATGCCACTGTTCTTCCAGTTGGTCATCTCGGATTGGGCCTGCTCGAGAACCTCGAGCGGAAGCGTGGCCGGGCCTGCGGCGAAATTGAATACGCGCATCGTCGTTTCCTCCAGCCGGACCTTATTGCCCGGGCTGTTCGTTACCCCCGGACGTTATTGCCCGGGGGCGCGGAATATATCAGGACGCCGGCGTGTCGGGCGTGCCACTTGTCGACGAATCCGCCTCCGGCAGCCCGGACGGGGCCCCGGCCACCGCGGATTCTTCGCCCAGGCTGTCGATCCGCTCGACACCCGTCAGGCGCTCGCCCTCGTCCAGCCGGATCAGGCGCACGCCTTGCGTATTGCGGCCCACGACCGAGATTTCGCCCACGGGGGTGCGCACCAGCGTTCCCGTGGAGCTGATCATCATGATCTCGTGCTCCGGGCTCACCTGCAGCGCCGCCACCATCTCGCCATTGCGATCCGTGGTCTGGAGCGCGATCACGCCCTGACCGCCGCGGCCGTGCGCCGGGAAGTCCTCGAGCGGCGTGAGCTTGCCGTAACCGTTCGCGGATGCCGTCAGGATGTGCCCCTCGGCGATCACGATCAGCGAGATGAGTTCCTGGCCTTCGGCGAGCTTGATGCCGCGCACGCCCGTGGCCTCGCGGCCCATCGGACGCACTTCTTCTTCATGGAAGCGGATGGACTTGCCGCCCGACGACGCGAGGATGACCTCACGCTTGCCGTCGGTGAGCGCCACGCCCACGAGACGATCGCCCTCGTCGAGACCGACAGCAATGATGCCGCTGGCGCGCGGACGCGAGAACGCGGACAGCGGCGTCTTCTTGACCGTGCCCTGGCTCGTGGCCATGAACACGAAATGTTCGTCGTCGTACTGCTTGATCGGCAGCACGGCGTTGATCTTCTCGCCCTCCTCCAGCGGCAGGAGGTTCACCATGGGCTTGCCGCGCGAGCCGCGGCCCGCGAGCGGTAGTTCGAACACGCGCTTCCAGTACACCTTGCCGCGGTTCGAGAAGCAGAGAATCGTGTCGTGTGTGTGCGCCACGAAGAGCTTCTCGACGAAGTCTTCGTCCTTGACCGCGGTCGCGGCCTTGCCGCGGCCGCCGCGACGCTGCACCTGGTACTCGGTGACCGGCTGGCTCTTGGCGTAACCCGCGTGCGAGAGCGTGACGACCACGTCCTGCGGCTCGATCAGATCCTCGGTGGATAGATCGAGGTGATCGCGGTTGATCTCGGTGCGGCGCGCGTCGCCGTATTGCTCGCGGATCGCGATGAGTTCTTCGCGCACCACCTGCGTGAGGCGCTCGGGCCGCGCGAGGATGTCCGTGAGGTCGACGATGAGCGCCAGCAGCTCCTGGTACTCGTTGATGATCTTGTCCTGCTCCAGGCCCGTGAGCCGGTGCAGACGCATGTCGAGGATGGCCTGAGCCTGGACATCCGACAGGCGGTAACCCACGCCGCCTTCGCCGGTGACGCCGAGATCGGCCGCGAGCCCGGCCGGACGCGTCGAGATCTCGCCGGCGCGAGCCAGCATCTCGGGCACGGCGCCGGAGGTCCAGGTGCGCGAGGTCAGCGCGACCTTGGCTTCGACCGACGACGGCGACGCCTTGATGAGCGCGATCACTTCGTCGATGTTGGCCAGCGCGACCGCAAGACCTTCCAGCACGTGGGCGCGATCGCGCGCCTTGGCCAGATCGAAGATCGTACGGCGCGTGACGACTTCGCGGCGATGCCGGATGAATGCTTCCAGCATCTCCTTGAGGCCGAGCAGCTTCGGCTGGCCGTCGATGAGCGCGACCATGTTGATGCCGAACACGGTCTCGAGCGGCGTGAGCGCGAACAACTTGTTCAGCAGCACCTCGGCGGCTTCACCGCGCTTGAGCTCGATGACGATGCGCATGCCGTCCTTGTCGGACTCGTCACGCAAACCATCACTCGAGATGCCATCGATCTGCTTCTCGCGCACGAGGTCCGCGATGCGCTCGATGAGCCGCGCCTTGTTCACCTGGAACGGCAGCTCGGTGACGATGATGGCCTGGCGGCCACCCTTCTCCATGTCCTCGATGCTCGTGCGCGCCCGGATCGACAGGCGTCCGCGGCCGGTCCGATAGGCCGTGGCGATCTCGCTCGCGCCATTGATGATGCCGGCCGTCGGGAAATCCGGTCCCGGCACGTGCTGCATGAGTTCGGCCAGCATGACATCGGGGTTGTCGAGCACCGCGAGGCAGGCGTTCACGATCTCGGTGAGATTGTGAGGCGGGATGTTGGTGGCCATGCCCACGGCGATGCCCGCGGAGCCGTTGACCAGCAGATTCGGGAAACGCGCCGGCAATACCGAGGGCTCGATCTCCGAGCCGTCGTAGTTGGGCACGAAATCCACGGTTTCCTTTTCGATGTCCGCCAGCAGTTCGCTGGTGATGCGCGCCATGCGCGCTTCGGTGTATCGCATGGCCGCGGGAGCATCGCCGTCCACGGAGCCGAAGTTGCCCTGGCCATCGACGAGCAGGTATCGCAGCGAGAAGTCCTGCGCCATGCGCACGAGCGCGTCGTAGACCGCGCTGTCGCCGTGCGGGTGGTATTTACCGATGACGTCGCCGACGACACGAGCCGATTTTTTATAGGCCTTGTTCCAGTCGTTCCCGAGCTCGCGCATGGCGAACAGGATGCGGCGATGCACGGGCTTCAGGCCGTCGCGAACGTCCGGGAGCGCACGGCCGACGATGACGCTCATGGCGTAATCGAGGTACGACTGGCGCATCTCGTCTTCGAGATTCACAGGCAGGATTTCGCGTGCGATTTCGTTCATGGAAGGGCCCGAAAAAAGGTGCGGGATTCTAGCATGCAGGCATGGCGAAAAGGCCTGTTTTCACTCACGTTTCCAGCCCATCGCGGACCCTCGCGCGTCTATACTTCGGCACCTCATGAACACCCCCCGGAAATCACCCGACGCCCCTCCGATGCCGCCCGCCGGCGACCCCGCGGAAATCGCGAAATTCGAAGCGTCCGCGCATCGCTTCTGGGACGTGGACGGCGAGTTCAAACCACTGCATCGCCTGAATCCCGTGCGCGCGCGCTATGTGCAGGAACGATGCGCGCTCGCAGGCGCGCGCGTGCTCGATGTCGGATGCGGCGGCGGATTGCTGGCGGAATCGCTGGCGCGCGCGCAGGCGCGCGTGACTGCCATCGACCTCGCTCCGAGCATGGTGGAGACCGCGCGGCTGCATGCGCTCGATTCGGGACTGCACATCGACTACCGCGTGGAATCGGCGGAGTCGCTCGCGTCCGGTCCCATCGAAGCATTCGACGTGCTGACCTGCATGGAGATGCTCGAGCACGTGCCGGATCCCGCGGCCACGGTGGCCGTGTTCGCGAGGCTGGTACGCCCGGGCGGCGACGTGTTCGTGTCCACGATCAACCGCAATCTCAAGTCCTTCGCGATGGCCATCGTCGGGGCCGAATACATCGCGCGGCTGGTTCCGCGCGGTACGCACGAATACGACCGGCTGCTGCGGCCCTCGGAGATCGCACGATTCGCGCGCGCGGCAGGTCTCGACGTCATCGACATCGCCGGCCTGCGATACGACCCGATCCGCGAGCAGTGCTCGCTGGATTCGGACCCCTCGGTCAACTACCTCATGCACCTCAAGCGCCGGTCCTCGCAGTCGTGAACGCCCCTTCCCCGCTCGGAGCCCCTGCCTCCATCAAGGCCGTCCTGTTCGATCTCGACGGCACCCTTCTCGATACCGCGCGTGACTTCATGAACGCGCTCAACGAACTGCGCGCCGAGGAAAACCTGCCGCCACTGCCCTACGAAAAGGTGCGCTGTCAGGTGTCGCATGGCGGGCATGCGCTGGTGCGCCTGTCCTTCGGCACGCTGCCGCCCGCCGAACACGAAGCGATGTGGAAACGGCTGCTGAACCTCTATCGCAAGCAGATCGCGCAGCACACGCGCCTCTTCGAGGGCGGCGATGAGATGCTCGCCGAACTCGAACGCCGTGGATTGCACTGGGGCATCGTCACCAACAAGCCGGGCTGGCTCACCGACGCGCTGCTCGCGGAAGTGAAGCTCGATACTCGCGCCCGCGCCGTGGTGAGCGGCGACACCTTCCCCGAGCGCAAACCCCACCCGCGCGGCCTGTTGCACGCGGCGCAGGTGCTGGGCGTGTCGCCTTCGGAGTGTGTGTACGTAGGCGACGCCGAGCGCGATGCGCAGGCGGCGCAGGCCGCAGGCATGTACTCGCTGATCGCGGGCTTCGGCTATCTCGGTGATGACGACAAGGCCGATGCCTGGTTCCAGCATGGCTGGCTGGACACGCCGCTCGACCTGCTCGCCTGGCTCGACCAGAGCAGCCCCTCCAACGTGAACGGGTTGTCGTGAGCGCCGGATTGCTGCTCATGATCGTCGCGATCGCCGCTGCGGTCATCGGGTACCTCGCAGGCACCCTGCTGGCCGCGCGCCGCGCGGAAGGCCTGCGCGCCGAGCTGGAAGGCGCCCGCGCCAAGATTGCGAGCGAAGCCGAACAACGCGCGCGCGACGCAGAGATGTTGCGGCAGAGTGAGGCCCAGCTGCGCCTCGCGATCGAAAACGCCTCTCGC
>JBKPPO010000367.1:0-14046 GCA_046733635.1 Pseudomonadota bacterium
GAGATCGTCAGCGCCTCCATGGCCGGCAGGGTGTGTCCCGCCAGCCGGAAGCAGAGCGCGTCCGGCTTGAGCCGCGCCCCCGCGCAGGCGTGGCAGGGCAGATAGCGGCGGTAGCGCGACAGCAACACGCGCACGTGCATCTTGTAGGCCTTGGTCTCCAGCCACTCGAAGAAGCGTTTGGCGCCATACCAGACCTTCTTCTCCCACTTGCCTTCACCTTCGATGACCCACTTCTTCTGGGCTTCCGTGAGCGAGTACCAGGGGGTATCCAGCGGGATGTCGCGTTTGTTCGCGAACTTCACGAGATCGTCCTGGCATTCCTTGTACGACTTCGTCTGCCAGGGTTTCACCGCGCCGCCGGCCAGTGTCTTGGTTTCGTCGGGGACCACGAGGCCGTAGTCGATGCCGATGATGCGGCCGAAGCCACGGCAGGTCTCGCAGGCGCCAACCGGCGAATTGAACGAGAACAGCGAAGGCACCGGATCGCGATAGTGGATGTCGCAATCCGCGCAGTGCAGGTCGGTGGAATACTTCCAGCTCTGCAGCGTCTTCGGCGCCTCTTCGTTGGAAGCCGGGGAATCGTCGACCACGAGCAGATCGACGCGCCCACGGCCCACGCGAAGCGCCGTCTCGATCGATTCCACCACGCGCGCGCGCTCGGCATTGCCGAGGCGCACCCGATCCTGCACCACCTCCAGCGTGTCGCCATTGCGCTCGTGTACACGCGTGTAGCCCTGCGACTCGAGCAGCTTGCGGATCTCCGCTTCCTTGAAATTTTTCGGAACCGCGACCGGAAAGCAGACGTACACACGCGGATCGCCTGCTTCCGCTGCGCGCTTCACCGACTCGTCGTAGATGCTCTGCGCGGAATCCCGGCGCACGAGCTTGCCGCACTGGCGACAATAGAGCTGCGCGGCGCGTGCGAACAGGAGCTTCAGGTGATCGTTGAGCTCGGTCATCGTGCCCACGGTGGAGCGCGACGTGCGCACCGGGTTCGTCTGATCGATGGCGATCGACGGGGGAATGCCGTCGATGCGATCCACGGCCGGCTTGTCCATGCGGTCGAGGAACTGGCGCGCGTACGGTGAGAACGTCTCGACGTAACGCCGCTGGCCCTCGGCGTACAACGTGTCGAACACCAGCGATGACTTGCCCGAGCCCGAGACGCCCGTGACGACGACGAGTTCGTGCAACGGGATCTCGATGTCGAGATTCTTCAGGTTGTTCTGCCGGGCGCCGTGGACGGCGATGCAGGCGTACTGGCTGGGCTTATCCATTTAGCGAAAGGTTTTCCGTAGCGCGGATCGGTTATTGTACCGAGCCCGTCAAGGGGCCAAAGAGAACAAGAAGGGGACATCGTGGGGACAGGGGCGGTGGTAGATAAGGGCATCGACAAGGCACACAAGCGCGTCATCTTCGCGGCTTCCCTGGGCACCGTCTTCGAGTGGTACGACTTTTACTTGTACGGCGCGCTTCTCGCCGTCATCTCCAAGAAATTCTTCGCCGGCATGAACGACACCACCGCGTTCATGTTCGCGCTGCTGGCCTTCGCGGCCGGGTTCTTCGTGCGCCCCTTCGGCGCGCTGGTTTTCGGGCGCCTGGGCGACCTGGTCGGTCGCAAATACACGTTCCTGGTCACCATCGTGATCATGGGCGGCTCCACGGCGCTCGTGGGCATGTTGCCGTCCTACGCCACGATCGGCGTGGCTGCGCCCATCATCCTGATCATCCTTCGCCTGCTGCAGGGCCTCGCCCTGGGCGGTGAATACGGCGGCGCGGCCACCTATGTGGCGGAGCACGCGCCCGACGGCAAACGCGGCCTCTATACGAGCTGGATCCAGACCACGGCGACGATGGGCCTGTTCCTGTCGCTGCTCGTGATCCTGGCCTGCCGCAGCTTCATGTCGGCGGAAGCCTTCGACGAGTGGGGCTGGCGCCTGCCGTTCCTGCTGTCGATCGTGCTGCTCGTGGTTTCGGTGTACATCCGCATGCAGCTCAACGAGTCGCCGGTGTTCGCCGAGATCAAGGCCGAAGGCAAGCTCTCGAAGGCGCCGCTCACGGAGGCGTTCGGCCAGTGGAGCAACCTGAAGATCGTGCTGCTCGCGTTGCTGGGCGCGACGGCCGGCCAGGCCGTGGTCTGGTACGGCGGCCAGTTCTACGCGCTGTTCTTCCTCGAGAAGACGCTGCAGGTGGACTCGAAGACCGCGAACCTCGTGATGGCCGCGGCGCTGCTGATCGCCACGCCGTTCTTCATCGTGTTCGGCGCGCTCAGCGACAAGATAGGCCGCAAGAAGATAGTCCTCGCGGGCTGCCTGCTCGCGGTGCTCACGTATTTCCCGATCTTCAAGGGGCTCACGTTGTTCGCGAACCCGGCGCTGGACGCGGCCGTGAAGGCGTCACCCGTGACGGTCATCGCCGATCCGCGCGAGTGCAACTTCCAGTTCGATCCCGTGGGACGCAAACAATTCACCACGGGCTGCGATCTCGCGAAGGGTTCGCTGGCGCGACTCGGCGTCTCGTATTCGAACGAGGCCGGATCGCGCGCCGGCGCGGCCGAGGTGAAGATCGGTGGCAACGTGCTCGAGATCCGGAATCTCGAGGGCACGATGAGCGCGGCCGAATACAAGAAAGCGCAGGACGACGTGAACGCGCGCATCAAGGCTGCACTCGGCGAAGCGGGTTATCCCGCGAAGGCCGACATGGCGCAGTTCAACTACTTCATGGTGATCCTGCTGTGCACGATCCTCGTGATCTACGTGACGATGGTGTACGGGCCGATCGCGGCGTGGCTCGTGGAGCTGTTCCCCGCGCGTATCCGCTATACCTCGATGTCGTTGCCGTATCACATCGGCAACGGGTGGTTCGGCGGGTTCCTGCCGGTGACGTCGTTCGCGATCGTCGCCGCGACGGGCAACATCTACAGCGGCCTCTGGTATCCGATCGTCGTCGCGAGCATCACGATCGTGATCGGGTTCTTCTTCCTGCGCGAGACCAAGGACTCACCGGCGTGAGCGCGATGGGGACATTCCTCGTTTTCTAGGAAACGGGGACGGGGCTCGCCACCCTTGTCACGACCGACGCCTGGATTGCGCGGACGGCGAGGAATAGCGAGCACCGAGGACCCGGCGTCAACCCGCGCACGCGGGCCACGCCCCGATTCAGTTAGACCGCTTGGGATGGGGTGCGCGTAGTCGCAACTCCCGGAGTGAGCCCTGTCCCCGTTTCCTAGAAAACGAGGAATGTCCCCATCTCTACCCGGCGGTGATCACGCCGCAGGAGATCCTGGCGCCGGATTCACCCGCGGGCTGGCTCATGTAGTCGTCCGGCTTCTCGTGCACGACGAGCGCGCGCGCGTTGATGTCGTTGGGCTGGTCACCTCCGAGCGTGACGCCGCGGGCGACCACGTCCACCTGGGCGACCCCCTGACCGTCCGACTTCAGGTTGAACAGATCGCCGGCGTGATGGGCGCCGCCCTCGGGATTGCCGTGCTGCGCATTGGCGGGATTGAAGTGCGGCCCGGCGCTGCTCGCATCCGGCGCGCTGCAATCACCCTTCTCATGGATATGGAAACCGAACTCGCCTGTCGGCTTGAGTCCCTGCACGGTGCCCGTGAGCCGCACGCCTTCCGGATCCGGGGTCAACGTGATCGTTCCGTTCGCGGTGTGGCCCTGCGTCGCCGCGAGCTGCGCGGTCGCGTTCGTCACGCCGGGCGGCGGTACCGGCGGAGTCGATGGCGTCGAGGTCGCGCCACTCTCAGGGGCAACGGGTTGCTCGGCATTCTTGCCGCAGGCGGCAATCAGCGTGGTCGCGGCGCATAGCGAGATCAAGGCAGTTCTCATGGATTCCTCCGGCGTGAGCGCGCCACCCTAATGCCTGCGGCTCCTCCCGGCAGTCAGCGCGACGCCATCCGCGGGCGGGGGCGAAGTCCTACCCACGAGCGTTGCTTTTCGGCATCAGCTCATCGCAAGCCATTCGGGCAGGTGGCGGACATCCGCACCATTTCCGCTACACTCCGCGCCACCAGTGCACGGATTGCCGGGGTCTTCAGCTTGTTTGTCCGGCCGGGCACTCACAACTAGAAGGAGTTCGCATGAAGTCATGGATCGGTCGCGGCGCCGCCGCGCTCTGCTTGGTCTCCCCCTTCGCCATCGCCCAGACACAGGACGCTCCCACCGAAGACGAATTGATCGACGAAGTCATCGTCACGGCGCAGAAGCGCGCGACGAGTCTCCAGGACGTGCCGTTCTCCATCGCGGCGCTGACCAACGATGACATCAAGGAATCCGGCGCCACGAACCTGGTCGAGGTCGCGCGCAACGTCCCGGGCCTCTACATCGCCGACCTCGGCCCCGGCCAGAGTCAGGTGGCCATCCGCGGCATCAGCGCGGGCCAGGTCATTCGCGATCAGCCCGGCGTGAAGGAGTCGGTCGGCATCTATCTGGACGAATCACCCATCTCCGTCGCGTTGTTCACGCCGGACCTCGACCTCTACGACCTCGATCGCATCGAGGTGCTGCGCGGCCCGCAGGGCACGCTGTTCGGTGCAGGCTCCTCTTCGGGCACGGTACGTTATATCACCGCGCAGCCGGACATCGGCGAAGCTGGGGGTTCCCTCGAGTTCGGCTTCAACGACGTCACCGACGGCGGCTTCGGCAGCGACATCAAGGGCGCGTTCAACGTGCCGATGGGCGAGAAGGCGGCGATGCGCGCCGTGGCCTATCGCAGCGAGCTCGCGGGCTTCATCGACTCTTACTACCCGGGCCGCGACGTCCAGGAAGACGTGAACACCGGTTCGCGCACCGGCGGGCGCCTCGCGTTCCGCATCGAACCCACCGAAAACGTCGTCATCACGCCGCGCATCGTCTACCAGCGCCTGGATACCGATGGCTTCCCGCGTTACGACTACTACAACATCCTCGGCAACACCCTCACGACCACCGAACCGCAGGTCGATGTGGGCGAGCGCGGGCAGGTGACGCAGCTCGAGGAAGGCCTCATCGACGATTTCGGGATGGCCGACCTCAAGCTGGAGTTTGGATTCGGCGAGATCGGTCTCACGAGCGTGAGCACGTACATCGACCGCAAGGTCAAGGTGGAGCGCGACGCCAGCCAGCTCACGGGCAGCGTCACGGTCGACGTCGGCGGCACCGCGGAGCAAGCGCGGCTGAATTCACCGCTCATCGACGACACGGACCTGCAGGTATTCAGCCAGGAACTTCGCCTCGGCTCCATTGGCGAAGGTTCGTTCCAGTGGCTGGTGGGCGCGTTCTATCAGGAAGCGGACCGCGACTACTCGCAGACGCTGCCCACGCCGGGGTACGACCAGATCCTGCCGCGCGGCCAGGGCGCGCCGGTCGACACGCCTTACTACTCGCGGCTCACCTACGACTTCTCGCAGTTCGCCGTGTTCGGTGAGGCCACGTGGCGCTTCAACGCCAACTGGGCGCTGACCGGCGGCCTGCGTTACTACGACTTCGAGGAAGACCGCATCATCACGATCGCCGGCGCGTTCGCCGATGCGCCGCACTTCGACGAACTGGGCACCACGAGTTCCGACGGCGTCTCGCCGCGTGTGATCCTGGCGTTCAGCCCGAGCAAGGCCGCGCAGTTCACGGCGCAGGTGTCGCGAGGCTTCCGACTGGGCGGCATCAACGATCCGCTCAACGTCACGCTGTGCCAGGGGAATGATCTCGACATCTACGGCGGCCGCCCCAACTGGGACGACGAGAAGGTCACGAACTACGAGGTGGGCGCGAAGACGCGTCTCGCCGGCGGTCGCGTGACGCTGAACGGCTCGGTGTTCGTGAGCAAGATCGACGGCCTGCAGGTGGTGGCGGACGCGGGCTCGTGCTCGTCGCGCATCATCCTCAACGCCGATGCCGAATCACGCGGCGCCGAAGTGGAGCTGTTCCTGCGGCCGAACGAAAGCTGGGACTTCGGAATCTCCGCCACCTATGCGCAGGCGGAGATCACCGAGTCGCAGCTCATCACCGGCACCACCGATCCGATCGGCGGCATCCGCGAAGGCAATCGTCTACCTACCTCGCCGGAATTGCAGGCTGCGGCGACGCTGGCGTACAACTTCCCGCTGGGATCGGAATACGAGAGTTACGTGCGTCTCACGGCGCAACACGTCGGCTCCTCGTACACCCAGCTCGCGGACCAGGAAGCGAACTGGGGCCTGATCTCGAACGACCCCGCGCGTCCGGCGGGCAGCGCCCGCCTGATCGACTTCGGCGGCATTCCCGCGGGTACGAACATCGCGTTCGACTCGGAACTGCCGGCGTACGAGATCGCCAACCTGCGCTGGGGTGTCCGCGCCGACGGTTGGGAAGCCGCGGTGTTCGTGAACAACCTGTTCGACGAACGCGCTTTCCTGTCGGTGGATCGCGAGCGCGGCCGCAGCGCGCGCGTGGCCTATCTCACGAACCCGCCGCGCACGGTGGGCGTGAACTTCCGCGTCAATTTCTGATCGGTGCCATCGAAGGGGCGGGGCGAAAGCTCCGCCCCTTTTTCGTGTCCGATCGATCGTCCGATGCGCGCTCAGAACGGCAATGCGGTGTAGGTCACGCCATTGCGCAGCCCGCAGGTGAGATCGCCGCTGCCGGGTTGAGCGTTGCGGAAGTTGATGGGCACGGCATCCGCGGGCAGCGACGGACAAGGCTGGCCATTGCAGGAAGGCCGCACGTCGAAATGCAGGTGCGGCTCCGTGCTTTCGCCCGTGTGCCCGCTGCGCCCGATCAGTGATCCCGGCTGGACGGTGTCTCCTTCCTGGACCACCGCACCCATGTTCGTGAGATGGATGTATGCGCCGATGGAGTTGTCCTCGTGGCGCACGAATACCCAGTTCTCGAAGCCGGGCCGGTTGTCTCCGTCCACGTTCGACTCCCGCACGCCGATGACCGTGCCCGCGCGAATGGCGAGGATGTCCGTGCCGATGGGCATGGGCACGTCGATCGCATAGATCGGCGGCGCATTGCGGGCGATGTGCGGCCGCGCGACGTAGCTGTGGCCCACTGTCCAGGGAAGGATGTAGGGAGACGTGGCGGCGGGCGGGTAGGCCGCGCATTCGGCAGCCGTGCGATCGTCCTTGTCGTCACCGCCGCCGCAGGCGCCGAGAGAGGCCACGATCGCCGAGCAAACTACCAGCCGTGTGAGTCTTCCAGGCATCCGGGCCTCCGCATCGTGGTGACCAAACTACAGGAACCCGCGTACACAGGTGGCCTTTCTGATCCGCAGCGCCTGAACGCTCCATGAACGGCGCGGCCCTCCGCGCGCAAGTCTCAGTGAACCGCGCGATTCTGCCGCTCGGCCTTGGTCTCGAGGCTGAAGCGCGCCTCCACCTTCTCGAGCCGCCCCGTCAGCAGCTCGGCGGCATACCGGCCGACTTCCGGCCCATGCTTGAAGCCGTGACCGGACCCCGCTCCCAACAGCAGGATGTTCGACGCCGTCGGATGTCGGTCGATGAGCAGATCGCCATTGCTGCTGTTTTCGTACTGGCAGACGCGCTCTTCGTTGAGCGGCGCGTTGGCGAGCGCGGGGAACCGTCGTGCCAGGTACGAGCGTACGTCCGC
This sequence comes from Pseudomonadota bacterium, assembly GCA_046733635.1. Lineage (GTDB taxonomy): Bacteria > Pseudomonadota > Gammaproteobacteria > Steroidobacterales > Steroidobacteraceae > CADEED01. The sequence continues at coordinate 7,575 of JBKPPO010000367.1, forward strand.
GACCGCACCGGGCGAGGCCACACGATCGCCGCGATCCGGGTCCACGAGCGGGCCGTGTTTGTCGTGCGCCACCTTGAAGCCGCGGCTCTCGATGTCGGGCATGCCGTAGTAGATGTCGCCGTCGTTGAAGTCGGCCCAACCGGGAAAGGCGCCCAACGAGAATCGCGCGTCTCCCGGCGGTGGCGCGAAGAAGAACACCTCCTGCCGCGTCACGAAGATGCGCGGGCCGAGCAGGCGCGGGAACACCTTCGGCAGCCAGGGCCCGCAGGCGAACACGTATTGCCCTGCGGAGAGCGTGGACCCATCGGTCAGCTCGACATGCGCGAGCGGTTTGTCGGCCATGGGTGGTTTGACGGCCGCCACGCGATATTCGCCGCCCGCCTTCACGAACGCGCGCACCAGCGTCTGCACGGCGCGCCGCGCCATGAGAACCCCGAAGCCTGGCTCATGGATACCGACGGCGATGTCCTTCCAGTGGAGCTGCGGCCAGCGCTGCTCGAGCGCGGCGCGATCCAGTTCCTGCGTGGATAGTTTGAGCCGCCGGTGCGCCTCGAGCGACTGGTCGACGAAGGCTTCGCGTTTCTGGAAGAAGAACAGGATGCCGGTGGGATGGAAGACGGGCAGGCCCGCCTGGTCGGACAGCCACTTCCATTGCGGCAGCGAATCCAGTGCGAACCGCGTGTACACCTCGTCGGCGCCGTAGCTGCCGCGCGTGAGACGGGACTCGCCGCCCGATGAGGAGCGCGCATGCGCCGCGCCCTGCGCATCCAGCAGCAACACACGCTGGCCTGCCTTGCGCAGATACCAGGCCGTCCACGCACCGAACACGCCGGCGCCGATCACGAGGGAGTCGAACGCCGGTTTGCGCATCTTCTTGTCCTCGCCGGAGACGCCGCTGCTGACGCCCGCCGCGATGGCGGTGGCGAGGACACTTCGCCGCGTGAGTCTTCCCATGCGGCGAAGTTTATTGGCTTCGGCTTACGGATGTCCTCCGGCCTGGCCCTCGGCGGTCGTGGACTGCATGGCGCGGGCCTTGCCGTCCTGGTTCATGCCCGTGTCGCCGTCGTTCCAGGGCGCCTGCAGCGCCTTGAGGAAGGCCACCATGTCGCGAAGCTGGGAACGCGACATCGTCTGCCCGTAGATCTCGGGCATGGAGGAGGGCGCGACCGCGCGTTGGGCGATGTCCGCCTTCGGGAACGTGCCGGTGCTGCCGTCGGCACGCTTGAGAACCACCTGCCCGCTGGTTTCCTCGGCGACGGAGCCGGTCTCCGTGCTGCCGTTCTTGAGGGTCAGCGTCACCACGTCGAAGCCCGGCGCGATGTGCGCGCTGGGCTTGATCACCGACTCGAGCAGGTACTGTGCGTCGCGTTCCTTGCCGATGCGCGTGAGGTCGGGGCCGGCCTCACCGCCATTGCCGCTGACCTTGTGGCAACGCGCGCAGGGCAGCACTTCGTTCTGGAAGAACTCGCGCGCGCCCGCCTGCGGATTACCGCCTTCGAGCGTGTAGCCGTATTCGGCCAGCGACTTGCCGCTCGCCTTCCACGCCGCTTGTTGTTTGGCCCATTTGGCCTTCACGGCCGGCGCCTCGCTCTTTTCCGCGGCTTCGATGAGCTCGAGTTGCGCGCCGACGCGCACCTTGCCCGCGGCGAGCTGGTCCAGCGAGCTCGCGAGCAGCTTCTCCTTCTCGGGACCCTGGAGCTGCGCGAGCGACAGGAACGCGGCCTTTTGCTCGGCCTCCGTGCCGTCCTTCGCGAAACGCGTGACGATGGGCAGCGCGCGCGCGGGAGCGCGGCGTGCCGCCACCTGCAGCGCCGCGAGGCGCAGCGGCGCGGAGTTGGATTTGTCCGCGGCGTCGATGGCCTTGGCAACTTCATCGCCGCCGAAGCCGTCCAGCGCCTTCAGCGCGCCGATGCGCACGGCTTCCGGCGCGTTCCCGTTGGCAACCGCGGCGAGCAACGTGGCCGCGGCCCCGCGAAGTTGCAGGCCATTGACGGCTTCGAGCGCGGCGAGCTGCACGGGTTCGGGAGCGCCGCCCAGGACCTTCGGCAACACCGCCGTCAGGGCGTCCGCACCGGCCTTGCCGTCGCGCGCGGGCAGCGGGCGATAGATGCCCACGATGCGGTCACGCTGCGGCGTCTTGCCCCAGAGGCCGAGCTGCAGCAGCGCCTCGGCGCGCATCTCGGGGTTGGCGGCGTCGCGCGTGGCGTATTGCGCCAGCGCTTGAGCGTCCTTCGCGCCGCCGATGCGGTAGTGAGCGTTGATCGCGCGCGAGACGACCGCGTTGTCGTTGACCGGGGCATCGTCGAGCTTCGCCGCGAGCGCGGCATACGCGCCCTCGACGGGTTTGTCGTTGATGGCTTCGGCGGCTTCACGCGCCACGAACGGATCCGAATCGTCGAGATAGGCGGCGACTCGCGCGTCCTTCAGGTGTCGGTAGGCCAGCACCGCGCCCACGCGAACGGCGGCGGAGGGGTTCTGCACGGCCGCCTCGAGCGCGCTCTTGTCCTGGATGCGCGACAGCGCGTAGCTCGCGGCATGGCGGATATAGGCGTCCTTGTTGTCGTTGGCCTTCAGCAGGTCGACGAGCTTCCGCGCGCTCGCGCCGTCGCCCACCTTGCCCAGGCTCTGCGCGGCGAAGAAACGCACGCGCGGCTCGGAGTCGGTCAGCGAAGCTTCGAGCGCCTTGCGCGCCTTGACGAACTTGATGTCCCCGAGTCCCTTGGCGGATTGCGCGCGGACTTCGTTGTCGCCGTCCTTGAGTAGTTTGGCCAGCGCCGGGCCGGCCTTGCCGCCCGAGGCGCTCTTGCGGCCGAGCTGCGTGAGGCCCCACACGGCGTGCAGGCGCGCGAGCTGATTGGCCTTCCTGTCGTTCGCGATTTTCGCGAACACGCCGAAGCTCTTGTCGCCCCGCTCGGCGAGCTCGAGCTGCGCGTCGAGGCGGGCGCGGCGATCCGCATGCGAGAGCAGGGCGCCGAGCTCGGCGTCGCTGCGGCCCTTCATGCCGGCCGCCAGTAGTTTGGCGAGATCGGCGCGCGCGGCCTTGGACTCCGCAGTCTCGTTCGCCGGGGTGATGCCGTAGATGCGGCCTTTCTGCGACTTCGGCCAGCCATCGACCCAGTCGGAGATGTACAGCGCGCTGTCGGGACCGAAGGTCACGTCCGTCGGCAACACGCCGCCCATGAACGGCTGGCTGCTCGTCGGTTTGAACGAGGCGCCGTCCTGCTTCAGCGTGTAGGTCTGGATGCCGCTGCGTGCGATGCTGCCCTTGAAGTGCGTGATGAAGAAGTGACCCCGGTACTCGGGCGTGAGGCCCGTGCCCGGGTAGTAAGTGAGTCCTGACGGACCGTCCTCGATGTTGCAGACGGGAGGCAGCAGGTAGGCGGGGCGGCCGGGGTTGTTGGCCTTCCACAGGCCTTCGCGCATCCAGGGACCACCGCGGCCCATGGGCGCGTGCTGATAGCCGATGCGCCAGCCGCTGTCGCCCCCTTCGGCGACGAGCACCAGGCGTTCCTGGTCGCCTGCGTCGCTGTCGTTGTCACCCGTGAAAAGATTGCCGTGTTCGTCGAACACCAGCTCCTGCGGATTGCGCAGGCCGTGATGGACGAGCTCGAGCTCGGTGCCATCGGGATTGGAGCGGAAGATCGCACCTTCATCGGGGACGTCGACGACCTCGCCGCCCTTGCCCTTCACGTGTGCGCCACGGTCGCCGATGCTGTAGTAGAGCTTGCCGTCATGGCCCATGGCCAGGCCGTGGAAGTCGTGGCCCGTGAAGTTGTAGCGCACGCCGAAGCCGCGCAGCAGCTCGGTCTTCTTCGCCTTGTCGTTGCCGTTGTCCTCGAGCAGCCAGAGGCTCGGGATGTTGGTGAACCACACCTTGCCGTGACGCGCGAGCACGCCCGACGCGATGCCGTCGAGCTCGGAGTTGTAACCGTCGGAATAGACGCGCGAGGCATCCGCGACGCCGTCGCCGTCCTTGTCTTCCACGAGACGCACGACTTCACCTTCGATGGCGAAGTCCTTGTGCTTCTCGCCGAACACGCTCTTGTGGAGCGCGAGGCGGTCTTCGATCGTGCGTGCAGCGAGATCGAGCTCGAGCATTCCCATGTAATCGCGGATGTCGAGCACGCTGCTGCGATACCGGTACGTCTCGGAAACGAAGAGCCTTCCTTTCTCGTCGAAGTCGATGGCGACCGGATTGGCGAGCATGGGCTCGGCGGCCCAGAGGCTGGCCTTGAGGTCCTTGGGCAGCGAGAAGCGCTGCAGCGCCAGCTTGGCGTCGTCGGACGCGGGATCCACGATGGGTTCGGGGACGCGATTGGCCTCATGCAGCGGAAGCTGCTGGGCGGACACCACGGCGGCGCTGGCGGAGAACGCGAAAACGGCGAGACGGGAAAGCAGAACGGAAGGTTTCATGTGGTCCCGGTTGTTTCTGTCGAGGAAGGGTCTTGGAAGGGCTTGCAAAGGGGCGAACTATAGCCCGGCGCGGCGTTCCTGCCTGCCAGCGTTTTCCCTTGGAGCAGGGAGGTTTACGGTAAATTCCCGCCCGTGCGTCACCTGGGTTCCGGCCGCAAACAATTCGTCGTCCTGCTGATCGTGGCCATCGGCATCGCGGCTCAATGGGTTTCGCAGCGGGGTGGCGGCGATTCGCCGGCTGTCCGGCATGGACAGCGCGAGACATCCATGCCGGCGCCGTCCGCAGGGCCCGAGGCGCCTGACGCGCCGTCACGCGCGGACTTCGACTTCTACCTCCTGGCGCTGACGTCGCACCCGGCGTTCTGCGCGGATGGCCATGCGCGCAAAGCCGAATGCCGCGCGCCCGTGCCGCTGTCCATCCACGGTCTCTGGCCGGAGAAGCGCCAGCCCGGCAAATATCCGCGCGATTGCCCGGGCCCGATGCTGGATCTCGAATCCGCTCTCGAGCGGGAGCTCGAGCCGCTCATGCCCGGCATGGCAGACGGCCTGCACGAACACGAGTGGCGCAAACACGGCCGCTGCAGCGGGCTGGGCGACGACGAATATTTCCGGGCGACGCTGGACGCCACGCGCCCGGTGTACGCCGCGCTCGCGCGTGAACTAGCTACTCGCGCCGGTGAGCACATCCGCGCGCGCGATCTGCGCCGGATCGCCGATGCGCGGCAGGCGGGCCTCGGCGCCACGCTCACGTTTCATTGCCGGGTCCTGAAGGACGCGCCGCGCAAGCATCGGCGCGAGCCGCACCTCATCGAGATCCGCCAGTGTCTCGACGACGATGGTCCTGACGGCGCACCCGGCGCGCCGCTCGATTGCGCGAGCGTGCAGCGGCGCGATCAGGGTTGCGGCGAACGATTCCGGATCGCGGAGGCGCGCGGATGATGACTCTCGAGCTCAATGAACTCGCGGTGGCCTACGGCCTCTCGGCAACCGGAATGGCGGTGGCGCTGCTCGTGCAGCGCGCCGACAAACGTGCGTACTTCCGCCTGCCCGTGTATTCGGCGATGTGTCTCGCGCTCGGCGTGATCCTCTGGAACCTGCTGCGCAAACACCTGGTGCCGCCAGAGTGGACGTTCACGCACACCGCGCTGCTGTACTACGGCGCATTGAGTCTGTACGTGGTGTTGGGATTCCTGCTGGGATTGTTTCTGGGACGCCTGACTCGCAAGCGCCATTACCCGCCGGGTTATGATGCGGCCGTCAAATCCGAGGAGCCATGATGGCAAGCCAGCAGAATCGCGTTTTGTTCATCGACCCGCCGGGGCCGCGGCCGCCGCCGAAGCGCCGGGAACGGTAACGCCGTCCAGATAGGGATCGTGGCGCGCCTTCCAGGTATTGCGCCAACCGGCATTCCACGCGGTGTTCAACGCCGCTTCGGCTTTCTTCTTGTCGCCGCGCAGCGCGTACAGCTCCGAACGCAGGCTGTACAAGCCGAAATGTTTGCCGCCATTCCGCTCGTAGGTATCCAGCAGCTTCTCGGTCTGCGCCAGCAGGTTGTTGGCGCGCTCACGATCGCCACCGGCCAGCTCGATGCGCGCCTGGATGAGCGCGGCCGAATATTCATGTTTGATCTGGCTGCCGTCGTAGAGGTCCGCGATGGACGAGGGCAGCATGCGCTGCGCATGCGCCAGCGTGTACTTCGCGCCCGTGGAATCTCCCGCGAACACCTGCAGCCGCGCCAGCTCCGCGAGTTCGCCGCCAGTGCCGGCGCGGTCGCGCATCTCGTGGCGATTGAGGAAGCCGCGCAGCGCACGCGGACCCTGGTCCGAGTAGACGAGGCTGGCCTCACGGGCGAGTGAGAAGAAGCTGCCGTCGCTGGGCAGCTCGCGCATGACGGCGAATGCTTCTTCGGACTTGCCCAACGCCAGGAGCAGTTCGATCTTCTGATCGGCGAGCCAGATGTCCTTCGGGGCGATCCTGCGAGCCTGGTCGATCCAGACCAGCGCTCCGCCCGAGTTGCCCTGCGCGCGATCGATCCAGGCCGTGGCCAGCGGGCCCCACA
>JBKPPO010000368.1:0-7705 GCA_046733635.1 Pseudomonadota bacterium
TCTCCGTGTGTTGTGAGTCAGTTTGGCCACGCGCAGGCGGTTGGCGCGCGCGTAGTCTTGCCATTCCCGCGGCAGGCCCGGTTTGGTCTGCAGCAGGATTTCCAGGATGGCGCGCCGGTCGTTGGCCGACAGCGCCGCGAAGTCCGGGCTCTGGTCTTCGCCGCTCAGCACCTCGAGCAGCCGGCGATAGACATAGGTCTTCGCGGGCTCGGGCAGGTGGTCGAAGTGCTCCGAATAGATCAGATAACTCAGCGGGTACTTGAAGGTCCGCGTGCTGAGGTCGAACTGCCGCAGCGATCGGCCCTGCGAATCGAAAGGGCCGCGCGCGGCGAACTCGCGCGCGAACGCGGAGGAGGCGATGACCTTCTCGCCGTCGGCGGCCAACGGTGTCTCCCCGGCGAACAGCGCATACCGCAGGAGCTGTTCGGCCGGCCGTTCGAACTTCGCACGTACGTCCTCGGGTAGTTCGCCCTCGGGCGCCGCGCCGCCTTTCTGCAGGTCATGCAGCGCGATGCGGGTGCGGTAGTTGGTCAGCGTGATGAGGTTGTGCATCTGGGTCTGGTGGCCCAGCACGAGCAGCGCGACATCGTCGCTGGTCGGCGTGAGGAAGGCCGCGGGATCGAAGGACTCGGCCAGCGCCTTGAGTTCCGCGGTCTTGGCGGTGGCTCCGGGCTGCGCGACGGCATTCGCCATGGTCTTCTCGCCCAGCGGGCCCGTGACATACCAGCCACCCCAACGCTCGTTGAGCGGGCTGTTCTGGTCCGTGATGTAGGCCTTGGCGCCCGGCACCGGCGTTCCCGTCTCGCCCGAATGCACCGAGCGGACCAGCACACCCGGAACGCCACGCGTGCCGGCGGCGATGTGGCACTGCGTGCAATCCAGTTCGGCGCGTTCGAACTTCGGCATCTCCGCCTTCGCCTCATGGAGGATGAAGAAGATGGCGCCCTGGTTCTTGTCGAAGGAGATCACCTCGACCTCCTTGCCCTCGTGCACCACGCCGATGTAGATGTCGTCGTTGAAGTACAACGCGCGCGGATGACGCGGCGAGATCTTCGGGTACTGGAAGCTGGTCTTGGAGAACACGAGCGTCTGCGAGCTCACGGGAATGTCGAGTTGCTGCAGCACCGATTTCAGATAGCCGTGCGCCGAGTCGTCGTGCACCAGCTTCGTCTGGCCGGCATCGAGTTTCTTCTGCAACAGCGTGACGGCGTCGCTGATGTCGTCGGAGCGATAGAAGATGGGCGCGTCGTCATAGGGAATGTAGCCCTGGTTCTTCACGGCGATCTGCGCGAACGCCGGTGAGACGAGGCTCGCGGCCGCGGCCAGCGAGAGCGCAATCGATGCAGCCTTGCTCACGGCGCGAATCCCTGCGGACTGGCGCGGCCACGATGACAACTGCCGCAGCTCACGGGCTCGGAATACCGCCGGTCACCGGCGAGTTGCGCAAGATGTTTGCTGTTGATGTCGTCGAGCATGCTGATCATGATCCGTGCGGTGTGTTTGCGCGGGTTCTCGTCGGAGGCATAGTCGACGACTCCCGAATCCCGATCCTCGACGTGGCAGTAGCTGCAGGAGACGCCGAGCTCGCGCTCGTACTGCTTCATCAAAGTCTTCAGACCCGACGGCGACAATGTCTCGGGCAGCACCTGCAGATTCGTCGACGGCGGCACTTCGGGTGATCCCGTCTTCGCGAACGCCACCATGGCTGCGGTTGCCAGTACGCTGCCGATGACGGCCGCCCGGGCGCGAGGTTTGTTCATCACTCAACGGAGACGATCGTGATGTCTTGCCGGAACAGGTGGCACGTGCCGTCCGCTTCGTAGCAGGCCTGTCCACTCAGCGTCGCCTGCACAGGGCTGCCGTCCTTGGGGACCTTCACTTTCTGGCGCAGCTCCGCGCGTTCGCTGAAGTAGCCGTATTCGGCGTTGAGTTCGGCATCGTGTTTGCGCCTGGCGCCGACGGAGACCAGTGAGTCCACGAACTCCGTCGCCGACGTCTTGGGACGCTTGAGGCGCACCGGCAGCGGTCCGATCTCCGCCTTGAAATCCGAGGAGTAGACGATCCACTGGGGTGCGAGTCTGGCCACGAGCACGAGTTCTGCCTCGCTACCGGGTTTGGCGTCGGCCGGAACGAGCTGCCAGTTCCACTGCACGGCCTGGGAAACGTCCTCGTGCGCGCCGAGCGGAACGGTCGACATCAGGGCGAGCAGGGCGATGGCCAGCAGGACGCGCATTGAGACCTCGAGACTCCGAAGTGGAGGTGTCGAGAAGTTAGAGTGCGCGGCGCGACTGCGGAAATCGCGGTTTGACATGCGCTCATTCCGGTGCGGAACGGGCCATGCGGTTACTTTCTCGTAACCGTGTCCCGGCGAATCAACTGGAAGCGCCGATCACCTGGTCACGCAAGAAGTCCGCACGTTCGCCAGAGTGACGGGCATCACCCCGGGGCGCGGTTCACTTCACGAAAGTACGCATGAGCGAGGTCACCGCCGCCATCTCTCGTGCGCGGCTGCCGCGCCGGCCTTCCGCCACCACGTGTTCGCGCAGGTGGTCTTCGAGCACTTCCATCATCAGGCCCTGAACGGCGCCGCGCACCGCCGCGATCTGCGTGAGCACGGCGGCGCAGTCGATCTCGCTTTCCAGCGAACGCGCCAGCGCCGCCACCTGTCCTTCGATGCGGCGTACCCGGCCCAGGAGCTTGCGTCGATGTTGCGTCACGTGCGCCATGGCGCCGGATCATATACCCTCCCGGGGTATCGAGTAACCCATGAACGACGCCAAGCCACATCACTGCCACTCGCCGCGTTTCGACGCCGGCAATCCGCTCGCAGAACGCGGCGTCCGCCGCGCGCTCTGGCTCACGAGCATCATGATGGTGGTCGAGATCGCCGGTGGTTGGTGGTTCAACTCCATGGCGGTGCTGGCCGATGGCTGGCACATGAGCTCGCATGCGTTCGCGCTCGGACTCTCCGCGTTCGCCTACTCATTCGCGCGCCGGCATGCGCAGGACCGCACCTATGCGTTCGGCACCTGGAAGGTGGAGGTGCTCGGTGGCTATACCAGCGCCATCCTGCTGCTGGCGATCGCCGCGCTCATGGTGTTCCAGTCGGTGGAGCGTCTGCTCACACCGCAGACCATCCATTATCGCGAGGCCATCATCATCGCCGCCGTGGGATTGGTGGTGAACCTCGTGTGCGCCTGGTGGCTCAAGGACTCGCATTCGCACGGGCATGACCACCACCGCGGACATCACCACGATCACGGACAGGACCAGGCGCACGATCATGGCCACGCGCATCATCACGGCCACGCCCATGCCGACATGAACGTACGCGCGGCTTACGTACACGTGCTCGCGGACGCGGCCACGTCGGTACTCGCGATCATCGCGCTGGCGGGTGGCCTGCTCTGGGGGCTGGGTTGGCTGGATCCAGTCATGGGCCTCGTGGGCGCCGCGCTGGTTTCCGTGTGGGCCTGGGGGTTGATGCGCGACTCCGGACGTATCCTGCTCGATGCGGAGATGGATGCGCCGGTCGTAGCGGAGATCCGCGAAGTCATCGAGCAGGGCGAGGTTCCCGCGCGAATCCTCGACCTCCACGTGTGGCGCGTGGGCCGCGAGAAGTATTCCGTGGTGCTCACCGTGAGCACGGCATCCGGCAAGGACGGTGAGTTCTTCCGCCGCGCCTTGTGTGTTCACGAGGAACTGGCGCACGTGACGGTCGAGGTGCTCGGCGGGACGAAGTAGGGACGAGGCCGCCCGAATTCTCCGCCGCCGCGCGAGGTGCTAGCGTACGCGCCTCATCTTTTTCACCTGGATCGAAACGATGCTCCACGCCCGCCGGATCATTGCCTCCACCACGTTCGCATTCATCACGTTCATGTCTGCGAGCGCCGCTGCCGACGATGCTCGGGCGCTCGAGGCCGGCAAGACTGCCTGGGAGCACGTGCGCGTGCTCGCCGACGACAACATGGAGGGCCGCAATGCCGGAAGCCCCGGACATCGCCGTGCGGCCGAATACGTGGCCGACCAGTTCAGGAAGGCGGGCCTGAAGCCGGGCGGGGACGAAGGATTCCTGCAGGCCGTGCCGCTCGAAGTGCGGCAGATCAACGAAGATAAATCCTCGCTCACGCTCATCGTCAACGGCGAAAAGCGGCCGCTCAAGCTGGGCGATGACGCCGCGATCTTCTTGCGTGGCAACTTCGTGCGCGAGACCGAAGCACCGCTGGTGTTCGTCGGCCATGGTCTGGTGCTGCCGCAGTACGGGGTCGACGATCTGGCCGGCCTCGATCTCAAAGGCAAGGTGGTGGTGGCGTTCAACTCCGCACCCACGCGGGTGCCGGGCGCCGTGGGGGCGCACTACGGTTCCACACCCGAGCGCTGGAAGATCTACCGCGAGCGGGGCGCAGTCGGCGTCATCTTCCTGCCCAACCTGTTCAAGATGGATCTGCCGTGGCCGCGCGCCATGGCGGCACGCCTGGATCCCTTCATGGTGCTGCGCGGACTCGACGACGAGTTCGTGGGCCAGAGACTCTGGGTGAACTTCAATCCCACGCGTCTCGGCCTGCTGCTCGAAGGCACGCCTCACAAGGCGGAAGACATCCTGGCGCTGCTCAAGGACGGAGCCTCGATGCCGCACTTCGATCTCGCCGTGAAGATCTCGTCGGTCATCGATGCGAATGTGAGCACCGTCACTTCGGAGAACGTGGTCGGCATCCTGCCGGGCTCGGATCCGAGGTTGAAGAACGAATACGTGGTGCTGAGCGCGCATCTCGACCATCTCGGCGTGAAGAAGGAGGGCGACGGCGACCGCATCTACAACGGTGCGCTCGACAACGCGGCGGGCATCTCCGTGCTCATCGAAGCCGCGCGGACGCTGGGCAAGGGCAAGGCGCCCAAGCGCAGCATCCTGTTTGCCGCGGTCACGGCGGAAGAGAAGGGGTTGTTGGGGTCGCGCGCGAATGTCGCGAAAGCCCTGGCTTCGGGCAAGAAGCTCGTCGCCAATCTCAACAGCGACATGTTCCTGCCGCTGTATCCGTTCAAGAACGTCGTGGTGTTCGGTCTCGAGGAATCCGATCTCGCGGAGGATGCGCGCGCCGTGGCGGGCGAGCTCGGGCTGGGGGTGCAGACGGACCCGCAGCCGCTGCGCAACCGCTTCATCCGCAGCGATCAGTACAGCTACATCCGGGTGGGCGTGCCGTCGGTCGCGACCAAGATCGGCGTATTGCCCGATTCACCGGAAGCGGAGATCGAGCGCAAATGGCAGCTCGAGCGGTATCACGCCGTGGGTGATGATCTGCAGCAGCCCGTCGACCTCACCGCGTTGGGCGCGTATCTGGATTTCGCCACGAGACTGGCCGTACGTGTGGCAAACCGCGCGGAGCCGCCGAAGTGGTTCGACACCAGCGTGTTCCGAAAATAAATGCAAATGGGGAGTGACCCCAATTCCTAGCGCAAGAACGGGATCTTCACGCCCGCGAACTCCTTGTCCACCTCGTCCTGCGTCTGCGCACCCTCGACCGCCTGAACCTGCCGCGGCGAGAGGTGCGGCGCGAGCATCTGCAGGAAGTCGTACATGAAGCCGCGCAGCAGCACGCTGCGGCGGAACCCCACCCACGTGGTGTGCACGGGGAAGAGATGCGAGGCGTCGCGCACCTTGAGATCCGCGTCTTCTTCGCCGTCGATCGCGACATTGGCGAGGATGCCCACGCCCAGTCCTTCACGGACGTACTTCTTGATCACGTCCGAGTCCCAGGCCGTGAGCGCCACGTTGGGCGTGAGACCCTCCTCGGCGAATAGTTCGACCAGCGACGACGGCCCGCTGAAGCTGAAGGAATAGGTGACCAGTGGATACTTCGCGAGCTCGGCGAAGCTCGGTTTGCTGATCTCCGCGAGCGGATGGTCGTGCGGCACGACGATCGCGCGATGCCATCGGTAGCAAGGCAGGCGCACCAGCCCCGAGAAGATGGGGCTCGATCCGGTGGCGATCGCGAAGTCGATGCGATCGCTCGCGGCGAGATCCGCGATCTGCTCGGAATTTCCCTGGTGCAGATGCAGCCGCACCTTGGGGTACTTGTCGCGGAATTTCTTGAGGATGGGCGGCAGCACGTACCGCGCCTGCGTGTGCGTGGTCGCAATCGACAACGCGCCCGCGTCGTCCTTGCGCAGCTCCGCGGCCAGCGCCTTGATGCTGCGCGCCTGGCGCACGATCTGCGACGCGCGGTCGATGACCTTGGCGCCGGCGTTGGTCGCCCGCACCAGCGCGCGACCCTTCCGTTCGAAGAGCTGGAAGCCCAGTTCATCTTCGAGCTGCTTGAGTTGCTTGCTGACGCCCGGTTGGGCGGCATGCAGCGAACGCGCGGCCTGGGTGATGTTGAGGTCGTTCTCCGCGACCGCGACCAGATATCGGAGCTGAATTAGTTTCATCGTGCGCAAAAGGTAAGCGGCCCGAAGGCCGCTACCTACTATCTAAAAGTTATTGAGCGTAGATCTGATCGAATACACCGCCGTCGCCGAAGTGATCCTTCTGCGCCTTGGTCCATCCGCCGAAATCCTTGATGGTCACGAGCTGGAGCTTGGGGAACAGCTCCTGATGCTTCGCGGCCACTTCCGGATTGCGCGGGCGGTAGTAGTTCTTCGCCGCGATCTCCTGGCCTTCCGGGGTGTAGAGGTACTTGAGGTACTCCTCGGCTACCGTGCGGGTGCCACGACGCAGCACCACCTTGTCCACGACGGCCACCGAAGGCTCGGCCAGGATGCTGATCGACGGGATCACGATCTCGAACTTGTCGGGGCCCAGTTCCTTGGTGGCGAGCCAGGCTTCGTTCTCCCAGGAGATGAACACGTCACCGATGTTGCGCTGGGCGAACGTGGTGAGCGCACCGCGCGCGCCGGTGTCGAGCACGGGCACGTTCTTGAACAGCTTGCGGATGTATTCCTTGGCCGTCGCTTCGCTGCCGCCCGGCTGCTTGAGCGCCCAGGCCCACCCGGCAAGGTAGTTCCAGCGCGCGCCGCCCGAGGTCTTCGGATTCGGCGTCACGACGGACACACCGGCCTTGGCGAGATCGCCCCAGTCCTTGATGCCCTTCGGGTTGCCCTTGCGGACCAGGAAGACAATCGTGGAGGTGTAAGGCGCCGAGGCATTCGGCAGGCGCTCTTCCCAGTTCACCGGGAGTAGTTTGCCCTGCGTCGCGATGGCGTCCACGTCGCCAGCCAGCGCCAGCGTCACGACGTCTGCCTGCAGGCCGTCGATCACCGAACGCGCCTGGCGGCCGGAGCCACCGTGCGACTGTTTGATGGTCACGTCGTCGCCGGTCTTCTTCTTCCAGTACTCGGCGAAGGCTTTGTTGAAGTCCACATACAACTCACGCGTCGGGTCATAGGACACGTTGAGCAGCGTCACTTCCTTGGCTTGGGCCGCCGCGCCGGCACCGCCGATGAAGACGGAGGTGGTCAGGGCGATCAGCAGGCGTCGTTGCCAGTTGGGGTTGGTCATGTGTGCGGTCTCCAATGCTTAGAAGTTGATCGCGAAGCGCGAGAACAGGGCCTTCTCATCCGCGCGGTCACCGGTCGCGGCGCCGCCTTCGAACTCGCTCTGTTCGTAGTTGATGGAAAGCTTGACGGTGTTCCACGGGTACCAGTTCGCGCCGACGCCATACGCGGTCACCTTGCTCACCGCCGTGAGCGGATTGGCGAAGGAGTTCGCGCC
>JBKPPO010000369.1:0-23430 GCA_046733635.1 Pseudomonadota bacterium
CCGTTGCTCGACGAACTGGAAGCGCGCGCCGCGCGCGCGCAGAACTGAGCGGAGCGCCCATGCCTCACTACCAGGGTGGATGTCTGTGTGGGGCGATCCGGCTCGAGATCGAAGCGGCGCCGTATCGCGTCGGCGTCTGCCATTGCCTGGATTGCCGCAAGCGGCAGGGATCGGCGTTCCACTACTTCGCCGTGTTTCCGGCGGAAGCAGTGAAGGTCACGGGAGAGCCCGCGAGCTTCAAGGCGCGGCACTTCTGCCCCACCTGCGGCTCGCCGTTGTTCGATCGCTTCGGTGACGAGCTGGAACTCTCGGCGGGTTGTCTCGATGCGCCGAATCTGCTCGAGCCCACTTACGAAGCCTGGATAGTTCGCCGCGAAGCCTGGTTGCCGGCATTTAACCTTGCGAATCGCTATGAGCATGATCGGACAGGGGTTGGTCGTCACGAGCCCTGAAGCGGCGGCGAAGTCCTATCCCTGGGTTCCGGTTCGCCTATCCGTGTGTCAGTGCCAGTGAAGGCATGGGCGCCTGCACGCTGATCGTCGCGCGGCTGGCCGTCGCGTGTAGTTGGAGTCCTACTCAGGAAGGACTTCGATGGGCAATTTTTCCAACCTTGCGCGCAGCGCGGTCGTCACCGCACTGCTGGTCAATCTCACCGGCTGCGGCGGCGATGGCTCCGGACCTGATTTCGAGCCCGGCAGGACCGCGCCTCCGCCACCTTCGATCCCCGCACCGCCCGAGCCGCCGCCGGAGGTGCCGCTGCCGCCAGAACCCGCGCCGCCGTCCACGCCGCCACCGCCGCCCGCGCCAGCCGTTCCGCCCCTGTCATCCAACGAACAGGACATCTCCGACGGCCGTCAGGTAGGCGTCGACCACTGGCCCGATCCTCGCAATGACGGCAGCCCGATCGGCGGATTCAACTGCGTCATCAATCCGCCGCAGCCGCTGAGCTTCCACACGCATCTGTCGATCCTCGTCAACAACGAGCCGTTGACCATCCCGCGCTATCTCGGCGCCTCGCGGCGGCCGCCCACGCACTGCTTCTACACGATCCACACGCACGAGGAGTCGGGACTGATCCACGTGACCCCCGCTGCGCCTGGCGTGTTCACGCTCGGCCAGCTTTTCCAGATCTGGAGGCAGCCGCTGAGCAACACGAACGTGGCCGGCTTCACCGGCATGCCAGTGGAGATCTTCGTGACCGACGATGGCGTGGTGACGCGTGTCGACGAGGCCGACTGGAGCAACATCGAACTACTCGATCATCGCGAGATCACGATCGGGATCGGCACGCCGCTCGAGGAGATCCCGAACTTCACCTGGAGCGATTGAGCGGCACCCAACCGTCGGGGAAATTGACAGGTCAGCGACAAGCGCCGCGCGGTGATGGCGCGACTGAGGCGCGTTTCGGCCGAAACGGACTAACTATCTCCGGCGACGGCGAGGCCCGCCGCGCGACGGAGATCCATCACGAGCTCCGCCCGCATCTTCTCCTGCCCGCCATCGCGAGCTCTCAACAGCGCCGACGGGTGCCAGGTGGCGACCAGCGGCAGGCCCTCTTGCGTTCGCAGCGTTTCACCCCGCGATGCTCCGACCGGACCCGCAGCCGCCGACAGCGCCCGCAAGGCGGTGGCGCCGAGCGCAACCACCGCGGCGGGGCGCAGATTCGCCAGCTCGCCCCGCAACCAGGTTTCACAAGCGGCGACCTCCTGTTGGGCAGGCGTCTTGTGAAGACGCCGTTTTCCGCGCGGCTCCCATTTGAAATGTTTCACGGCGTTCGTGACGTAGACAGACTTCCGGTCGATGCCGGCTTCCGCGAGTAGTTGGTCGAGCAACCGGCCCGCAGGCCCGACGAAGGGACGGCCCTTCAGATCTTCTTCATCACCCGGTTGCTCGCCCACGAGCACGAGCCGCGCGTCCGCCGGACCTTCACCGGCCACGGCCTGGGTAGCGTGCTCCCACAGCGGGCAACGCCGGCACGCGTCCAGCAGGTGCTGGTCGGGCGGGAGTGCCGGGTCCGCGCGCTTGCCCGGCCCATCGCTGCGGATGGGCGCATGCCTTTCGCGCGTTGCAGGTTCGTCGAAGCGCGACACCGCACGCGGCGCTTCGCGCATCAACGCCGGGATCTCGATCGCTTCCGGCAGGTTCTTCCAGCGATGCTTCGGCATCTCGCGCTTCATGGCATCGGGTTTGAGCCGCGCCACGTTGCAGATGCTGCGGTAGTAAGTACGCCAGAGGCCTTCGTGCACGTCGCTGCGTGGCAGGGAATCGCGCGGTGGCGAATCCTCGAACCGCAGCTCGTGCTGGTCCCAGACGGCGGCGCCGTCGGGCGTCACGATGGTCCAATCCATGTTGGCGAACCGGCGCACGAAGAATTTGGCGCCTTCGCGCAGGATGAGCTGCTGCGGTTCGTACCAGGCCACGTACCTCACGCGGCCGCCGTCCTCCAGAGGCGGCAACTCCCGGAATCGCACGAAAGCGTGCATCTTGTGCAGGTCGCGGCGAACGTCGTGCGCGAAGCGGCGCGCGAGTGCGAGCGTGGCGTCGGCGGCGTCGCCCAACAGGTCACGGCCTTCGTGCTGCAGTCGCCAAAGCAGGCGGTACATGAGATCCCAGCGGCGCGGATCACGATGCAATGCGACGGTGCGCAGCAGCGTCAGGAAATCCTTCGGCACATGCGCCTGCGCCGGGTGCGCTGCGGGCGCTTCGGCGCGAGGCTCGTGAACCGCAAACAGGCTGGGATGCGTTGCGTCGGACCAGCCGGCGTGGTCAGGCGATATGCCATCCGCGAGGAACCGGCGTGCCGAGGCGCGCCAGTCTTCGAAATTCCGCGGAACCGCCATCGGTGTTCAGAACAGAGACTGCTGCTGGGGTACGGGCGCCGCGATGCGCGCGCGCAAGGATTCCGACGACGCCGCATCGAGTACCGGACGATGATCCGCAGCGATGATGAAGTGCCGCGCACGCGCGAGCCGGCAGCCAAGCCGCGTGAGATCGGCGATACGCAGGCGGCGCACGCGACGCGTGGCCAGGATGCGGTTGACCACGCGAACCCCGAGCCCCGGCACGCGCAGCAGCGCTTCGCGCGGAGCATGATTCACATCCACCGGGAAACGGTCGCGATGCGCGAGCGCCCACTGTGTCTTGGGATCGATGTCCATGTCGAGCTTGCCCGCCGGCATTCCCGCGCGAAGCTCCGGCAGCGTGAACCCATAGCTGCGCAGCAACCAGTCGGCCTGGTACAGCCGATGCTCCCGCATCAGCGGCGGCGCGCGATTCGGCAGCGCGGCCGCGGCGGCGGGAATCGGACTGAACGCCGAGTAATAGACGCGCCGCAGCCGATAGGCGTGATACAGCGTATCCGCGGTGCCGAGCACCGTGAGGTCGTCGGCTTCGTCGGCGCCGACGATGAGCTGCGTGCTCTGTCCCGCGGGCGAAAAACGCGGCGCGTCTTTTCGCGCGGCCGCGGTGCGTGCGGGCTTCTCGGCGCGCACCTCGTCGATACGCGTGCGGATGCCGGCCATCGCGCGCTTGATCACGGGCTGCGACTTCTCGGGCGCGAGCTTCGTGAGCGCCTGCTCCGTGGGTAGTTCGATGTTCACGCTGAGGCGGTCGGCCCATCTACCCGCTTCTTCGATGATCTCCGCGCTCGCTTCGGGAATCGTCTTGAGGTGGATGTAGCCGCGGAAGGCGTGCTCGGTGCGCAGCGTGCGCGCCACGTTCACCATCTGCTCCATCGTGTAGTCGCTGCTGCGGATGATGCCGCTGCTCAGGAACAGACCTTCGATGTAGTTGCGCCGGTAGAAATCCAGCGTGAGAGACACGACCTCTTCCGCGGAGAAGCGGGCGCGCGGGATGTCGCTCGACCGACGGTTCACGCAGTACTGGCAATCGAACAGACAGAAGTTCGTGAGCAGGATCTTGAGCAACGAGACACAGCGTCCGTCGGGCGTGTAGCTGTGGCAGATGCCCATCCCGGTGGTGGAACCCAGTCCTTTACCCGGCGCGGAATGACGCTTGGGCGCGCCGCTGCTCGCGCACGACGCGTCGTACTTCGCCGCGTCCGCGAGGATCGCGAGCTTGCGTTCCATCTCCATACTGTGTATTTAACCAGTGTGGCCATGACGCTGCCATAGGCCGCGACCGACATTCGTCCGGGGCGCAGCCGGCCGCTGCGGGCCACGTACGCGATCACATTTATATGGCGCTCCGGCATGGCAACATGCGCGCCCGCCGCTCCAAGCCAACGTCGAAATTCATGCGTCTCTCATCCACTGCCTTACTGCTGATCCTCGCCTCCGTCTCCCTGCTCTCCGGCACGCCGGCTTTCGCCCAATCGCCGTTTCCCGTTCCGAGTGAAGCTTCCCTGCCGCTCGGCGAAGGCCGGGACGAGCTGCTGAAGGGCTGCAACATGTGCCATCCCATCATGGCCATGCTGGGCCAGCAGCGAACCGAACCGGAATGGAAGGCCGTGATCGACGCGATGCGGGGACGCGGAGCGATGGTCGATGACGCGCAGGCGGCGCGGATCGCGGTGTACCTCGCGAAGCATTTCGCCCCCGGTATGCCGGTTCGTCCGGGCGCCGGACGTATGCCCGGCGGCCGCACTTTCATCCTCGGCGGCCGTCCGCCCGACGCTGCGCCCGTGATCGGACGCCCGCTGGAAACCCGGGATCCGGTGGGCGCGAATCAGAAGCCCGCGTTCGAGGGGCAGACACGCGCGCCGGCCGTGCGCACGAAGACGCCGATCACGACGACGATCATCGCACGCGGCCTGAACCGTCCCTGGGCGCTGGCGTTCCTGCCCAAAGGAAAGATGCTGATCACCGAGAAACCGGGAGCGATGCGCATCATCTCGGCCAAGGGTGAGATCGGCGCGCCGATCGCGAACGTTCCTGCCGTGCTCTACAAGAGCGACGGCGGCCTGCTCGACCTCGTGATCGATCCCCAGTTCGCGCGCAATCGCCAGATCTACTTCGCGTTCTCGGAACCGCGCGAGGGCGGCTCGGGCCTCACGCTCGCGAGCGCACGGCTCAGCCAGGATGAAACCGCGCTCGAGTCCGTGCGGATCCTGCTGCGCATCGAGCCCACGCACACGAGCGTGTCGCACTTCGGTTGCCGCCTGCTGTTCGACGCGCAGGGCAAACTCTTCATGACGTCCGGCGAACGCATGGATCCGGCGATCCGCGTGCAGGCCCAGGATCTCGATTCTCGCCTGGGCAAACTACTGCGCCTGAACGTGGACGGCACTGCCGCGCCGGGGAATCCGTTCGCGAACACGGCCGGCGCGCTGCCCGATATCTGGACCTACGGTCACCGGAATTCGCAAGGCATCGCCTGGCATCCCGAGACCCGCGAGCTCTGGTCGATCGAACACGGCGAAGCGGGTGGCGATGAGCTCAATCTCATCCAACCCGGCCGCAACTACGGCTGGCCCTTGATCGCGTACGGCATGGAATACGACCGACGCGCCATCAACGGCGGCCTCACGGCCGCGGACAAGATGGAACAGCCCCTGTACTTCTGGGATCCGGCGATCGGTCCCACGAGCATGGCCTTCTACAACGGCAAACTCATCCCTGAATGGCGCAACAATCTGTTCGTCGCCGCTCACATGGGTCAGCACGTCGCGCGACTCGTGCTCGATGGTCACCGCGTGGTGGGCGAAGAACGATTGCTGCTCGATCAGAACCAGATGATGCGCTGGGTGGGTCAGGGACCCGATGGCGCGCTATGGGTGCTCACGGACGATGCGGACGGGCGGCTGCTTCGGTTGAGCGCGGGCAGGAAATAGGCGGGAGCGCCCTTTCAGCCATAGCGCTTGCGAAACAGCTCCATCATCCAGACGTTGATCTCCCACGCGTCCGACACCGGTTCACGCGAGTAGGGAAGCGCGGGTGTGTAGGGCACCGGGCCGAATTCGCTGAGCATGGTCAGCGGTGCGCCCGCGGCCTTCTTCAGTTCGACGATGCGTTCCCACCAGGCGAGATGCGCATTCAACGCCGCCGCCCATTCCGGCGCGCGCGGATCGCTGACCTGCGGCGCCTGGGCCTGCCCCACGCGCGCGTGGATGTGATCGCTGCGCGCGATCGCGAGATCGAGCGCCTCGGTCTGGTCCGCGAGAAGACTCTCGCTGACCACACACCAGTGCGACACATCGAAAGTGAGGCGCAGCGACGTATCCCGCCGCAGGAACTCCCGGGCGACGGCCGCGGAGTACAGCGCACGCGAGCGATGCGTCTCATGGTGGACAGGCACTCCACTGCGTCGCGCGGCTTCGTGCGCGAGATCGAAGAAGCGCTGATTCTGAACGGCATCGAACCAGTCACGGCCGGTGTGGCAATTGACGTAGGCTGGCTTCGAAGCCAGCGCCATGGATAGCTGATTTCCGAAGGTAGAGAGTTGAGCCGCGGCGTCGGGCTCGCGACCACCGATCAACATGCCCACCTCGAGACCGTGACGGCGGATCGTGGAGACCGTGGCGGCTTGCTTCGCCGCATCGAGCGATACCCAGGTCTCGACGCCGTCGAACCCCGCGGACTTCGCCTTGGCGCAGAATTCTTCATAAGGCGCCTGATTGCCCCAATCGGTCGCGAAACACCGCAGCGAGAAGCCCGGCCGGGAGGCAGCGCGACCCGCGGCCGGAAGCGCGATAGCCAGAGCGGCGAGTGATTGCAGAGCGTGACGGCGCGTGGCTCTCATCCGGAAATCTCCTGCAACTTCAACACGAAGAACGAGACGACGGCAGCGATGACCGCCAGAGCGATGACGGCCTTGAGTGTCGAGGCGAATTCGAGTCGCCGGTGCGCGGTGGATCGCGCCGTGGATTTCATCCCGGACATCATCGGGATGATCAGGTTGTCGCGTTTGACCAGCGCATAGAAGCCGATGGCGCAAACATGCACCCAGATGCAGACCAGGATGGCGTCGAACAGGAAGACGTGTACGCGCGTGAGCAGGTCGGAACGCTTGCCGCTCACGAATTCGGCGAACGGCCCCTTGAACGCGAATTCGTCGTTGGCGAAGAGGCCGAGCAGTGCCTGCGCGAGAAGCAGCAGGAGGAAAGTCATCACCATCCAGCCGCCGGCGGGATTGTGGCCTTCGTGAGAAGGGGCTTCACCGCGTCCCAGCGCTCGTAGATAGGCGAACACGCGGCGTGGGGACGCCGCGAAATCCGCGAATCGCGCGGTGGTGGATCCGAAGAACCCCCAGGCGACGCGGAACAGCACCAGCACGAGCACCGCGACTCCGCAGACGTAGTGGACGGTCATCCAGCCGCGGATCGCGGTGATCCACAGCGTCACGATCAGGGCGACGAGTACCCAGTGGAACAGCCTCGTCGGGAGATCCCAGACGCGTATGCGGGCGTCGACCGGCTCCGCGACCGCGGCCGACTCATTCTCTGGCGTCATACACTCTCAGGCCTTGCTCGCGCAGTTGCGCGACACGCTGCGCGCCCGCATGGGTATCGATCAACGCCACGGCCTTCAGCGCCGGCAGGCGCGCCAGCGCCTCCAGCATCGCGTCACCCGTGTTCGTCGAGTTCATGCGCAGCGTTTCGAGGCGCACGAATCCGGCCAGCGTTTCCGCCGCGGCGTCCGTGATCGCCGTGCCCGACACATCCAGGCGCGTGACTGCGCCGGCGACCGATGCCAGGCGCGCCAGGTCGTCGTCGCGGAAGGACTCGCCGAGCCGCTGCACATCGATGGCGAGATCGGCGCTCGACCGGGATAGATAGGACACGGAACCCGGATACCGTTCGGCGAGCGCCTCGACCTGGGCCTCGAGCGGTGCGCGGGCGCTCGCCACGGCGGCGCCGTCGGGCGTGTCGACCTTGACCGGCGGCGCAGGCGGCGGCGGCGCATCCGCAATCTGGTCCACGCGCGTGCCGCCAGACGCACCAGCCGCGATCCACAACTCGATCACGCGGATTTCGTCGGGCGCCAGCGGCGGCTTGTCACCCGCCGGCATGGCGCGGCGATCGGTCTTCGGCAGCAGCAGGCGGGTGTACAACGAGCTTTCGGCGGGAACTCCGGGCACGACCACGCGGCCGTTCTTGCCGCCGAGCATCAAATCTCCCAGCGAATCCAATCGGAGCCGAGCCCGTTGCAGGCGCGGTCCGTGGCAGCCGGCGCACTGCGCTTCGAGTATCGGCGCGACGCGCGTGGCGTAGAAGGAATCGGGTGACGACTCGGCCAGGTGGCGGCCCAATCCCGCCATGACCAGCGGGCTGGTGAAGAGACTGGGACGAGCCCAGGCCAACGCGCCGATCGCCAGCGCGGTCGCGACCGCCACCGCGAGTAGATAGCGCGAAGCCGGCCAGCCGCGATGCTCGATTTCCGGCGATGGCGAGCCCGCGCCCTCCGCAGCGGCATTCACCGCGGCCTCGCTCATGCCAGCAGATCCGCCACCACCCTCGCGGGATTGACGCCGGTGAGTTTCTGATCGAGACCCTGGAACGGGAAGTTGAGCTTGTGATGATCGAAGCCCAATAGATAGAGCATGGTCGCGTGGAGGTCGCGAAGCTCGACGGGATTGCGGACCACCTCGTAGCCCATCTCGTCGGTTTCGCCGTACGAGTATCCCGCCTTGACGCCACCGCCGGCCATCCAGATCGTGAAGGCGTTCGGATTGTGATCGCGACCGACGTAACGCATCTCCTGGCCGCCGCGGTTCTCGCGCATCGGCGTGCGTCCGAATTCGCCGCCCCAGACCACGAGCGTGTCGTCCAGCAATCCGCGTTGCTTGAGATCGGCGAGCAGCGCGGCAACCGGCTGGTCCGTGTCGCGGCAGAGATCCTTGAAACCGAGGTTGAGCGCCTCGGCCGCCGCCGCGCCGTGCGAGTCCCAGCCCCAGTGATAGAGCTGCACGAAACGCACGTCGTTCTCGACCAGCCGGCGTGCGATGAGGCAATTGCTGGCGAAGCTGCCGTCGCCGGGCACGGCGCCATAAGCCGCGCGCACGTGCGCGGGCTCGCGCGAGATGTCGAGCACCTGCGCGGCTTCGGCCTGCATCCGGAACGCCATTTCGTACTGCGCGATGCGCGTCAGCGTCTCCGGATCGCCGAACTCGCGCGCGGTGCGCTGATTCATGCGGTCGAGCACATCGAGCATCGCACGCCGCTGCTCGCGGCTGACGCCCTCGGGATTGCGTAGATAGAGGATGGGTTCGCCCGCCGAGCGGCACTCCACCCCTTGATAGACGCTCGGCAGGAATCCCGATCCCCACAGCGGTTTCCCGGCGTCGGGCGCGTTCGTTCCCGACTTCAGCACCACGAAGCCCGGCAGGTTCTGGTTCTCGGTGCCGAGTCCATAAGTGACCCAGGAGCCGATCGAGGGGCTGCCGAGACGCGCATTGCCGGTCTGCACGGCGAGTTGCGCCGGCGCGTGATTGAACTGATCCGTGCGCATCGATCGCACGAAGCACAGATCGTCGACATGTTTCGCAACGTGCGGAACACGGTCCGACATCCACGCGCCGCTCTCCCCTGCCTGCGTGAACGGATACTGCGGCCCCAGCATCTTGGGCACGCCGCTGATGAACGCGAAGCTCTTGCCTTCGAGGAACGATTGCGGGCAATCCTTGCCGTCCTGCTTCGCGAGTTCGGGCTTCCAGTCGAACATCTCGAGATTGCTCGGAGCGCCAGCCATGTGGATGTAGATCACGCGGCGCGCGCGCGGGGTGATCTGTGGCGGCAACGGCGCCAGCGGCGTGGCCGGATCGCGGCTGAAGTCGAGGCGGGCGCCGCTCGACAGCGCTGCCGGCGCCAACGTACCCAGGAACATCGCACCGAGACCGGTGCTGCAGTGGCGCAGGAAATGCCGACGCTGGATGTCCACGAGCGTGGAATCGGCGACCGTGTCGGTCAAACGTGTGCGTCGGGTCATCGATTCATCGCTCCATCGAGATTGAGCAGGAGGCTCGCGACCGCGGCCATGGCCTCCGACGGCGAGCGCGCGAGACGCTCGCTATCGTGATACGCCCGCACTTCCGCGAGCTCTTCCGCGCCCAGATCGCGCGACAAGACCAGGCGGGCAGCGTGATTCAACCGAGATCCGAGCTCATCGGCGCCGTCCGCGCCCGCGAGCTCCGGACGCGGAACATCGAGCACGCGTCTCGCGAGCGCACGCGCCGCCTCGATGTACACGGGATCGTTCAGCGTGACCAGCGCCTGCAGCGGCGTGTTGGTCGGAATGCGGCGCGCCACCGAGACCTCATGCGCCGGCGCATCGAACGTGATGAGACTCGGATAGACGGCGCTGCGTTTGATGAAGGTGTAGATCGCGCGCCGATACCGGTCGGGCCCCTTCGCGTCGGTCCACGTTTCCTTGCTGTACACGACTTTCCAGACGCCTTCGGGCTGCGGCGGCATGACGGGCGGACCGCCCAGCTCGGAATTGAGCAATCCACTCGCGGCCAAGGCCTGGTCGCGGACCATCTCCGCGGTGAGACGCTGACGCGGACCGCGCGCGAGCCATCGATTGCGCGGATCCTTCTCGAGTAGTGAGGGAGTGGCCCGAGCATCCTGGCGATAGGTGGCGCTGAGCACGAGCTCGCGCAGCAGCGCCTTCGTGTCCCATCGCAGGTCGTGCTGGTAATGCCGCGCCAGCCAGTCGAGCAGCTCCGGGTGGCTCGGCGGCAATCCAGCCGAGCCGAAGTCTTCGAGCGTCTCGACGAGACCGAGGCCGAAGAGCTGCTCCCAGAATCGATTGACCGCGACACGCGCGGTGAGCGGTTCCTCCGGCGCGAAGAAGGCCTGCGCCATCGCGAGCCGGTCCGCCGGCTTTCCCGCTTCGGTCTGCGGGAACGCGGCCGGCATGCCGGGCGTGAGCGCCGCCCCTGCTTTCGTCAGCATGTTGCCGCGCTCGAACAAACGCGTCTCGCGGCGCTGATGAGGCGACAACTCTTCCATCACGGGAAGCGGGACGTTCTCGATGCGCGTGAGCGCGTTGTAGTGGGTGACGATGTCGTCAGCCACACGTTCGAGCTCGGCCGGCAGCGTCGTCCATTCCGGCCCGCTGCTCGACGCGACTCGAACGCGACGCACGGTGAGATTGCGCTCCTGCGGCGTGAGCTGTTCGATGCGCAGACGCAGCCGCTCGCCCGGCGCGAGAGCCACCGCCGCCGACGGAACCGCCACCGTCCAGCGCGCCGCCGTGAGCTTGCTGTTCGCATCGACGCCGTCCACGGCGAGCAGACGTTTGCCGCCGTCCGCCCCGGCGATCGGCACGCGGTACGACCGCGTGATCTCGCGGATGTCCGCGCGCGAACCTTGTTTGATGAGATCGAGCACGCGGTAGTCGAGGCTCTTCTGCGAGTCCGGAAGCCACGCCGACACGGGGATCACGGTCTCACTACCGTCGGCGGCGATGCGGGACAGCGCGATGCGATTGACGACGAAACCATCCTCCGGCGTACTGCGCGCCGCGGCCGTGTCGAGCGGCAGGAACTCCACGCGCAGCGCGGTGACATTCCCGGCCCGAGGCGCCAGATCGTAGTCGTAGACAGTGACGTTGCGACCCATGCCCACGGTGATCGCCTCGCCGTCCTGCAATCGGAACTTCGGCTCGACAGACGCGGGGTCGGCTTTCACTTTGGCCAAGGTCGCGGTCAGCTCGGCCACCACCTCGCGATCGCCTTTGGCGAATTCGATTTCGCGTTCGAGGGCCGTCACTGCGTTGCTGCGAGCGGCGATCACCGGCGACGCCACCCAATTCGCCTGCGGGGATTCCACACGTTGCCGGCTGTCTTCGATCAACCGCTCGCGCGCCGCCTGAAACTCGCGCCAGGCCGCGTCGGCCCGTGGATAGTCGGCGGCATTCCGCGGCACCGGCATGGACGGCGCATCGTTGGGCAGATCGGCATCGCGCGTCGTGTTGAAGAACGCGAGGAACCGGTAGTAGTCCTCGTGCCGCACGGGATCGTAGGGATGCGAATGGCATTGCACGCAATTCATCGTGAAGCCGTTCAACGCCGACCACGCGGTCGACGCGCGGTCCATCACGGCTACGGTGCGGTATTCCTCATCGTCGGTGCCGCCCTCGTCGTTCGCCGGTGTGAGCCGATTGAACGCGGTGGCGATCCGGTCCTCGAGCGTGGCGTTGGGAACGAGGTCGCCCGCGAGCTGCAGCGTGACGAAGCGGTCGTACGGCAGATTGCGATTGAACGCGTTCACCACCCAGTCGCGATACACCCACATTCCCGGGCGATTCTTGTCCTTCTCGAAGCCGCGGCTGTCCGCGTAACGCGCGAGATCCAGCCACACCGCCGCCCAGCGCTCGCCGAAGTGGTTGGACGCGAGCAGTCGGTCGACCTGCTTCTCATAGGCATCGGGCGCGTCATCGGCCAGGAAGGACTGCAGTTCCGTGGGTGAAGGCGGCAGGCCGGTGAGATCGAACGACACCCGGCGAAGCAGCGCAGTCTTGTCCGCTTCCCGCGAGGGGGCGAGGCCTTCGCGCTCCAGCGTCGCGAGGATGAATCGGTCGACGGGCGTGCGGACCCAGGCTTCCTGCCTGACCGCGGGCGGCGTCTGCGATCGGGGCGGCACGAATGCCCAGTGTTCTTCCCAGTGCGCGCCCTGCTCGATCCACGCACGGAACAACTCTATCTGCTCCGCCGCGAGCGGCGGCGCATGGTGCGGCATGCGGAACTCGGGATCGTCGGATTCCAGACGCGCAATGAGTTCCGAGGCGCCCGGCTTACCCGGGACGATCACGCGGCGGCCAGATGCGCCTTCGGCCATGGCCTCGTCGCGGAACACGAACGAGATGCCGCCCTGCTTGCGCACGCCGCCATGGCAGCCGGTGCAGCTCTTGGTGAGGATCGGGCGGATGTCGCGATTGAAGTCGACGGAAGCGGGGGCGGCGTTTTTTGCGCAGCCGGCGAGAACGATGCCGCCGCTGGCAATCGCCAGGCGCAAGATCGTGCCGACCAGACTCCGGATTCGACGCGTCGTAACGCTCACTCTGCCCCCTCTTCGCAATCGAACGGGGACAATCGCCGCGCGCGATGGTCTACGTCAAGCCGGGAGGATGAGCACGCACGCTCCGTGAGCGGCTGGCATTTAAACACTTTTTAATGGGCCACCCCTCAGGATGCAGCCATGACACGAAGAATGCTGCTCGAGGTCGACGGCAGGACCCACGCGGTCGAAACCAGCGCCGAGACTCCACTGGTCTGGATCCTCTCCTGGGTGATGCAGGAGCCGCGCCTGTTGAGGATCGAGAACGAAGCGCGGGCGTTGGCCGCCCGCTCGCAGGCCGCAGTCCTCAGCGCAACGCCGGACGAATCCGGCCAGGCGGTGCGCATCGGAAACACTTCAAGCCAACTCGAGCCGGCTTCCGCCCGTGATCAGAACGTGAGGCCGCTCTCCGCGTCCTGGCAGGCGCGCCGAGCCATCGCCAGATTGGCCAACCGCCTCACCGGTCTTCGGGGAAACCGCCGAAGTATTTGATCGGCGACCAGGACTTTTCCGCGAGAGAGATGCAGACCTGATTCAGCGCGCACTCGAACGAGTGTGTTCACGGCGCGAGCGCCGCCGGCTCGTTCGGTCGGCGGGATACGTGACCAAACAACTCATAGTGGCCCTCATCGAACTTCCACCACAGGCTGCCCTTCCAGAGCTGAGAATTCGGGGCCAGTGAAGGAACCGCTTGGAAGTTGGACTCATCGTCCGAGAGCGTATCTCCCTCCTGGACTCGCACACCGATACTTTCGATGAAACGAATGGTTGCATCCGCGCCGAAATGACCGCCCCACTGGCGTGGATCATCGGAGTTGTCGCAGTCGAACTCCACGTCGCCCGCAGCGGGCTGCCGGGTGATCGCGCCGTCGATCCTGAACTCGGTGAAGACATCATCGGAGCCTATTTCGGGATTGGTCTCATCGTGACAGATGAGCTGTCCCACCCGCATGAATCGGAGATTCGACGTGAGCGTTGCCGCGACGGTCGTCCTTTGCGCAGCCCGCGAGGACTGGCGCATCACGAGATAGCCACGTCCACCCTCGCCCACCGGCCCGGCGTACTCGCGCACGCCCGTCATCGAGGAGGACTGCGGTAGCGTCGGCGAACCCAGCGGATCGACGTAGTCTTCGAATCGCACATTCACGCGTTGATCGTCGCCCAGGGCGGCCGTGATCTTGAGCGTCTGCGCGGCCCCCGAATCCGCCTGTCCGACGGAATCGAAGCGAAACCATGCCTCGTCCTGCGGCGAGAGCTGCTGAGGCTCGGTCTGCGCCGAAAGCTCCGTCCGCGCCAGGGCATCGGGCAACAGGATGCACGCATCCTCCTTGCTGGCGCATGCGTGGCGCCGGATGTACAGGCTGTAGTTGGCCTTGTCTAGCAGCCGGCTGCTGCCGCGCGTGCGGATGTAGAAATGCCGCGGCAGCGCATAGGTGTGCACGCTATAGGGCTGGCGCTTGAAGCGCGTGGGCAGCGTCTTCGGCTGCGAGTAGTAAGGCGCTCGCGGTGTGGTCATGTCGGTGGGCAGGAAGACGTCGATCAGCACTTCCGACGGATTGTTGACGCCGATCGAGTAGGTTCCGTCCGTGTCCGTGTGTACCTCGAACCACTGCATCGCGCCCGGGTACTCCAGCCTGGTCACATCCGTGGTTCCAGGGCCGGCATCGTTCTCGATCACGAGCTCGGCCCCGCCAGCGGCCGGCAGCGGCACCTTGTACGCGGATGCCGGATTGCAATGCCAGAACCCGCGATTGATGTCCGCATGCACCATGTTGTGATCGCTCTGCAGGTTGGCGAACCGCACGGGGACGGTGACGTGCTGCACGCAGGGCCAGCGCGAGTTCGTCTCGGCCGGCGCCAGCGATCCGCGCGTCGCGATGATGTAGTCCAGCCGCTCACGATCGTTGATGTTGGTCGGGGTGCGGTCCAGCGGCGAACTCGCGGTGCTCCAGGGATCGAAGAGTCGCGCGCCGAAGAAACTTGCGGCATTGGCGAAGCGCCGCGTCCATTCCTCGGGCGGGTTTTGCTTGAGCTGCGGCACATTGAGGTCGCCGAGCAAGATCACCTGCTCCGAATGCGGGATCCGGTTTGCGAGATTCGGCAGCGTGTCCCGGATCAGCGTTTCGACCGAGCGGAACTGTCCGTCGCGGGTCGCCGCGTTGTTTTCGCCGTCCTCGGGATAGTCCGCCTGCATGTGCGTGAAGACCACGTTGTAGACAGGCCCTTCCTTGCCATTCTGCAGACGCACGAGGCCCGCGCCCTTGGCCGACAGGCAATCGATGCCGGCGCAATCGATGTAGCGCACGAAGGCGACGTCACCCGTGGATGCTTCGAGGATCTCGTTGCTGGCGTCGCCCCATCGATGCTTGCCATCCGGCAGCGGCAGGACCGTGTATTCCTTCAGCGCGAACAGCATGAGCCCGCTGTCCTCGCCGGCCATGTTGATGTGGAACCAGGGCGGCGGTGTGTAGCCGATCTGCAGCTCGAGGGTGGGAGCGTCGATCTTTCGAACTACCACGTTGTAGTAAGGCGATAGCCGGTCGACGAGGATCTGGCGCGCCTCTTCGTCCCAGACTTCGTTGAGCGCGAGCACATCGATCTGGCCGCGGTTCTCGATCACGGCGGAAGCCACATCCTCGGCCCAGGACTCGCTGAGCCCGGCCACCTGCACGAGGCAGTCGGCCATGACCGTGTCGAGGCTGCCGCAACGGAAGATGGGTGACAGGAGATAGCCGTTGTAAGTCGCAACCCTCAGCGACTGTTGCGGCACGCAACCGGCGATGAGAAGCAACGTCAGTCCCAGGGCAGGAAAGCGCCGAATATCCATATGGCACCGTTCTGTTGGATCTTCAGCTGGCAGACTACGCCCGCGAGGCGGAGGGAGTCAGCGGAAAAAAGTCACAGTTATGAATCTGGTCTGCCCATTTTCACGCCGCGGCGAAACATGATGGGCACCTGTGCCGCGCGTGTGTTGCGCCCACCTCACGGCGCTACTCCGACCGGACACGATGCCCAGGTGGTGAAATCGGCGGAGAACGAACAGACCTGCTTCCACTCGCCCGACAGCATCAGACTCCCGCGCGCGCGGGTACGAGCTCGCGCATGTCGGCCGCGCGCACCGGCGGAAATGACCTCGTCAGCAGGGCCAGCACAGCCAGCCATCTCGTTCGCAATATCTTCATGCCGCCTCCTGCATTTCCCCCGTCATCTGGAACAGCGGAGGGCGCGGAATCCGGCCAGGGTGCGGCGCGAAAGCGAAGTCGGGGCTGCGGACTTACCGTTGTTTGGTACCAAAATGTTCGCCGCTAACCACTTCCAATGTCGGCAGGTCATGAGGCACCGTTAGACCGGATCCGCGCGCCAGATCGCAAGCGCAACCGAAACCGCGTGCCAAGTGTTTCAAAGATACTGGTGCAATGAGAATTCAGTTGGTCACCAGTAGACCCTGGCGGCTTCAGAGGTGAGAGAAAGAGTGCTGAACCAACCAGTCGGGAGACGAACGCTTCTTGGAGTCCTCGGGGCAGCTTCGGCTTCTCTGTGGCTCGCTCGGATCGCTCGTGCCGCAACAGACGGCCGAGACCATGTGCAGAGGCTTCTCCAGGAATACGTTACCGAGAAGAAGATCGCGGGGGCGGTCGCGGTGATAGGCACGAAGCGACGCCCTCGCGTCTTTTGCTCCGGTCGCATAGCGTTTGAGGAAGATGCTGCATCAGCCGACCCGGATTCGCTGTGGCGCATCTATTCGATGACGAAGCTGATAACGGGCGTCGCGGCGATGCAATTGATCGAAGACGGAAAGATCGAACTGGATACTCCGGTGCAGACGATTTTCCCGACTTTTGCCGAATCTCGGGTTCTCGTCGACGGAAACTCTCTGGAGACTCGGCGAGCGCGTACGGCGATCACGGTTCGACATCTCATGACTCACACCTCGGGTTTTGTCGGGAGCATGGTTCCGGAGCCTCCGCTTTCGACCTTCTATCTGGACCGAAAGTTGAACGTGTCACGCGTCTCCATCGAGCAGGACTCAAAGGTCCAACACCAGACCAGCCTTCTTGCCTTCGCCTCTGCGGCTGGAACGGTGCCGCTGGCTTTCGATCCAGGATCACAATGGAGCTACGGCATTTCGAGTGATGTTCTCGGCGCCGTCGTCGAGAAGGTTTCAGGCGTGCCGTTCGCGCAATTTCTCCAGCGCAAGATTTTCGATCCCCTCGAGATGCAGGAAACCGGCTTCACCGTCGCTCCCGAGAAGCTGAATCGCCTGGCCACGACCTACGAAGTGACGTCTGATGGAATCAGGTCCATAGACGCACCCCCGGCGAGCATCTTCGCGATCCCACCGCCGTTCCCCTATCCGAGCTCCGGCCTGGTGTCTTCGGCGCGAGACTTCGCTCGATTCGCCGAAATGCTGTTAGGTGAAGGTGCTCTGCGCGGTACTCGGGTACTGGCTTCTTCAACTGCGCGGCTGATGATGTCCAATCTGCTCCCTACCGGCATCAGCGCACTCGGCGGGGGGTGGGGCGCGGGAGGCCTGGTTCTGTTGTCGCCGGCGAGAGCGCCCGCACCTCTCGGGCGGAATCCGGGTACCTATGGTTGGCAGGGCGCCGCCGGTACCGTCTGCTGGGTGGATCGAACTACCGGAGTCTATGCTCTGCTGATGACACAGTACCTCCCAAGCCACGCGTACGAATTGCACTCGCAGTTTACGGATGCAGTGTTCGAGACGAAATCCGCACTGGGGCCCGCATGACGAGCCGCACGTCGAACGGGGGCTTCAATGTCCGCAATCGATCACGCCCATCGCGCCATCGAGATAGCCTCGGCTGGCGCGCCCAGCGGCGCCGATCGCGTTGTGAAAAGCGCAGAGGCATGGATCTCCGACGTGTACGTGTCGGCCGCACACCGCTCCGCTTGTCGCTGGACGACTACAGGGAACTTTCTGTCACGAGCGCTGACGTACGATGCGGATGCATCGGAAAATCTTCTTCGACGGAGCGGGAATGAATCAATCGATCAAGCGCGCATTGACGCGCAGTTTTCCGAGCATCAGCGCTTGTTACTCGCTGGTGGCGAATCGTGAATCGTATCTGCATTCTTCCGGCTGGATCGAAAGCAAACGACGCGGCTATCCGTGTCGGCCGGACGGTTCAGAACTGCCCTGGATGAACTACGCGGTGGTCGCTTTTCTCGAACGCCGATTGACCAAGGATCTGTCGGTGTTCGAATACGGCAGCGGCTACTCGACTCAGTTCTATGCGCGACATGCGCGCACCGTGATCTCGGTCGAGTACGACCAGGCCTGGTATTCGACCATCGGCCCGCGTCTGCCGGCGAACGCCCACATTCTGTTCGTGCCACAGGATGTCGATGGCGAGTACTGCCGCGCGATCACGCGCACCGGCGATCGATTCGACGTCGTCATCGTCGATGGGAGAGACCGCGTGAACTGCGTCAGGCAAGCCTTGCAGGTCCTCTCATCGCGCGGCGTGGTGGTGCTGGACGATTCGCAACGGGAGAAATATGCGCCCGCCCTGGCGTGCGCCCAGGACCAGGGATTCCTGTCGGTGGACTTCGATGGCATCAAACCGACGGACAGCTCCTGGTGCCGCAGCACCATTCTTTATCGGCGGGAGAATTGCTTGGGGTTGTGATCCACGTCGTTCCGTGAACGCGCATCGATTGGGGACGACGACCCCTCAATCGATGACGAACACCGTACCCGCATCGTTCGCACCGCCCAGGGCAGTCGTGCCGTACAGTTTTCCGGCTCTGTCCACGATCAATTCCCCAAACGGCGCCGCACCATCGGACGGAGCGCCCGCAAAGTGATGGAGTACGTTCAAGTTGCCGGAAGTGCCGACCTTGAACACCGTGCCCCTGTTGTGGATGCCACCTTGAGTCGACGTTCCATACAGATATCCATCGCCGCCCAGGAGCAGCGCGGCATACGGGTATCCTGCGTCGGTGATCGCACTCGTGATGCCGCCCGTGAAGTAATGCAGAACCGTATTGACGCCAGTTGGCGTGATCTTGAACGCCACCCCTGACGACAACACGGTGGCGCTACCGGCCGAAGTGGTCGTTCCATAGAGATTGCCGGAGCTGTCGATCGTTACGCGGGCGTAGGGCCCGCCGCCATCGGTGCCGAGGAAAGTGTAGACGACGCTTGCCGCACCGTCGGCGGCAACCTTGAATACCGTGCCGAAGTCGAAGTCGTAAATGCCGGTGCCACCGCCGACTGTCGTCCCGTAGAGATTTCCGGCGGCATCCATCGTGAGTCCTCCGCGAGGAATTCTCCCGTCGATCCCTCTTCCGAAGAACGAGTGGAGGACGCTTGTCGTGCCCATCGGGCTGACCTTGAAGACTGTCCCATTTCCGCCCGCCCCACCCTCGGCCGTGGTGCCATAAAGATTTCCGGCGCTATCGATCGTCAGACCGCCGCTCGGGTATGAACCATCCGTCGGACCGCCCTCGAAGCGGTGGAGGACAGTATGCGTACCGTCAACGCTGAGCTTGAACACCGAGCCGAGATCGGTCGGGCCGCCGCCGCTCGTCGCCCCGTAGATATTCCCCGCGCCATCCATCGTCAGCGAGCCCACTGGGGTCGCGCCGTCCACCAGGCTGCCAGAGAAGGAATGCAGAATCGTTCGCGTCCCATCAGGGCTGATCTTGAATATCGTCCCCACGCCGATCGCGCCGCCCCCGTAAGTCGTGCCGTACAGGTTTCCTGCGTTGTCCATGAGCAGACCTGCTTGCGGGTTTCTTCCATCGGTGGGACTCGCGCCGAACGAGTACAAGATCCTCACTCTTCCCGTTGCACAGGACACGGTGACGCTCGTCACGTCCGCCGTCGCCACCGAACCACTCCCATTTCCCACCGAGCAAGCGATACCGGGCGAATGAGAATTCACCGTGACAGCGTAGTTGCTAGCCGAAGCCAGGGGTGTCGAGAACGCGAATGCCCCGTTGCCGCTCAGGACCAGCGCGTCGCCGCCGTTGTTGAGCACGGTCACGTTCTGATTGGCGCTCAGCCCCGCTATCGTCCCACCTACCCTGAAGCTGGTGTTCACGGGCGGTGGCGGTGGAGGCGGAGTGGAAGGTGGAGGTGATGACGAAGATGGCGCCGACGAGCCACCGCCGCAGCCGTACAGGAAAAGTACCGTCGCACAGACGGCCAGTGTCGGGAAACCGCGCCCTAACTTGTTTCGCATTTATTCTTCTTCCTGTGTCGCGGACCGTTTCGGGAGCGCGCCTAGTGTACGGATTCGTCAGGGGCGCCACACCTTGCGCGTGAAATCGCCGGCCTGCCCCATCAGTGCACTTCACGATCCTGAGGAAGCAGGATTTCCACGACGCGCACCGAGACAGAGCTCCGCGGCGAGCGGCAAATGATCGGAAAGCGTCCACCAGTCGCGTGCAGATACTTTCACGGGCCGGTGGCGGACGTTTCGGACATAAATCCGATCGAGCCGGAGCCAGGGAGCACGCGCCGGAAACGTGCGCGCCGGGCGTCCACCAGCGGCCGCGTGCACTTCTTCGAGGCCGGAACGGACCAGCCGCCGATGCGCGCGTTCGCGCCAGTCATTGAAGTCGCCGGCGATGACGAGCGGCGCGCCGTCGGGAACTTCGCGAACGATCAGATCCAGCAGCCGATCGATCTGTCGCCGGCGGTGCGACTCGCGCAGAGCCAGGTGCACACAGATCGCGTGCAGTGGTTCGCCGCCGTCCAGCCCGATCACCGCGTGGAGCAGGCCGCGCGGCTCGGCCTGGCCAACCGACGCATCGACATTGCGCCAGGTGCTGACCGGATGCCTGGACAGCAACGCATTACCGTGATGACCGCCGGTCGCCACCGCGTTCCGGCCGTAGGCGTGCTGGGTCCAGACGCCGTCGGCAAGCACCTCGTACTGATGCACCAGCGGTTCCGCACCCGCAGCCGCACCGATTTCCTGGAGGAAGACGAGGTCGGCCTGCGAGGAGCGCAAGGCATTGCGAATTCTCAGGAGGAGGCCATGCCGGCGTGCCGCATACATGCCCTGATGGGCATTCAACGTGAGCACACGGATCCACTTCTCGTCGCCGCCAAGTTCGGGTTCCATGTAGGTAAGCTACATCGGGAGGCCTGAATTGAGCGAACTCGAAATTCCGACAGCGGTTGCGGTACTGACGGTGGTCGGCATCGTTGGTTTCTTCGTCCTGCTCATCTGGTCGATGAAGCGGCACCGCGACCCGAAGCTCGAGGTTCACTGCGACGCGCCCATCGAGGAGCTCGTTCCATCACTGGCCGGACTGACTTTGGGTTCGGTCATCGACGGAAACAGCGTCGAGGTGCTGGAGAACCGGGAGTTCTTCGACGCCTTGATCGAGGAGATCGGGAAGGCGCGCAGCTCGGTGCATTTCGAGACCTTCCTCTGGAAGGAAGGCAAGGTCGGCTCGCGCCTGTCGGAAGCGCTGATCGCACGTGCCCGGGCCGGCGTCGAGGTGCGCGTGCTGCTCGACGACAACGGCACGCGGAAAATGGGCAAACAAGTTGAGCGGCAACTCGTTCAGGCCGGCTGCAAATTCCGCAAGTTTCATCGAACGAATCTCGCCAATCTCGGCGTCCTCAACGAGCGGGATCACCGCAAGCTGGCGATCATCGACGGGAAAGTCGCGTTCGTCGGCGGCCATTGCATCGTCGACAGCTGGCTGGCTGAAGAAGGAGCGAAGGAACGCACGATGGACGTGAGCGTGCGGCTCCGCGGGCCGATCGTTCACAGCATGCAATCCGCGTTCAGCGAGAACTGGGTGGGGGCTTCTGGCGAGCTGTTCATGGGCGCCAAGGTGTTTCCGCCGCTGGAACGTGCCGGCGACATCGCGATTCACGCGGCATTCGTCAAGCCGGAGAGTTCAGCACCCGCCGTCAAGATCCTGCACCACGCGGCCATCTGCTGCGCGCGAAGTCGCATCTGGATCCAGAATCCCTACTTCCTGCCGGAGCCGGATGCGATCGATGCACTCGGCGCCGCCGTCAAGCGTGGTGTCGATGTGCGCGTACTCATGCCGTCGACGTCGGGGTCGGACAATCCCATCGTGCAACACGCGGGACACCGGAACTTCGAGAAGCTGCTCCGGTGCGGGGTGCGTCTCATCGAATACCCGTCGGCGTTGCTGCATCAGAAGATCATGACGATCGATGGCAAGTGGTGCGCCGTCGGGACGGCTAACTTCGATGATCGCTCGTTCGAAACCAATGACGAGATCACGGTGTCGTTCATCGACGTTGCGACCGCCAAGCGATTTGATGAGATTTTCGAACGGTATTCGGCCGAGGGAAGCGAGATCGAGCTCGAGCGGTGGAGCCGGAGGAGTCCGGTGCACAAGCTGGTGGACCATGTGTACTACTTGTTCAACGAGTTCCTCTGACTCTCTGGTGAGCACCAACTCGCTGGCACTCGAACAATCACCAGCGAATCCATGAAAACAGAACGCCTGAACCTCTCGATCAACGAGACCAGCCGCGTCTCAGCGCTGCTGCAACTTCCGCCCGCCGCGACAGCTTGCTTCGTGTTCGCTCACGGCGCGGGTGCAGGCATGGATCATCCGTCCATGGCGACGGTCGCATCGGAACTCGCCGCCCGGAACATCGCGACTCTGCGCTTCCAGTTCCCGTACAGGGAGCGGGGTTCCCGGCGCCCCGATCCTCCGGCGGTTTGTCACGCGACCGTGCGTTCCGCTGTTGCGGAGGCGGCGCGCCGGGCGCCGAAGTTGCCACTCTTCGCGGGTGGCAGGTCCTTCGGGGGTCGCATGACCTCGCAGGCGCAAGCCTCCGAACCGCTCGCCGGCGTGAAGGGCCTCGCGTTCCTGGCATTTCCGCTGCATCCCGCGGGCAAGCCGTCCGACGAGCGTGCCGAGCACCTGGGCAAGATCGAGATCCCCATGTTGTTCCTGCAGGGCACGCGCGACGAGCTCGCCAAAGTCGAACTACTGCAGCCGGTCATCGAACAGCTGGGCGCGCGAGCCACCTTGAAGCTGCTGCAGGACGCGGACCATTCGTTTCATGTGCCCGCGCGCACGGGGCGCAAGGACCCGGAGGTCAGAGCCGAGATGCTGGACGCGCTGGCAGCGTGGATGAAGCGCGCAACTCACACGGCCTGAACGGCAGGCAGCGAAATGCCTTCAGCCTCCACCACGCGCACCAAGGCCTCCTCGAGCAGGGCCCGAGCCTTCCCCGCAACGCCGTGCAAGTAGTGATGCAACGCCGCGTCGACGGGAGTGCGACTCTCGCACTCGGCGCTGTAGGTCTCGAAGTTCCCGAGTCGTATCAACAAGTCTGCGATGTGATGCGGGCACTCGCAGTTCAGCACCACGGACGCGAGAGAAATCTCGGCGAGCGTCTTGTGGTCGAAACGTCGCGCAATGGCGGAGTCGGTCGCCGACGACGAGTCCGCAACGGGCATGCGACGCGCCGCTGGCAAGAGACGGCACAGCGT
>JBKPPO010000370.1:0-11558 GCA_046733635.1 Pseudomonadota bacterium
TGAAGTCTCGTGGGCTCGGAGATGTGTATAAGAGACAGGCATCGTGGCGCACACGCCCGAAACCGGTTACGGCTATCTCAAGTCACAGGGCAAGCCGGGCCCGACTGGCGTGGCGCCCATCGCGCAATTCGTCGAAAAGCCGGATCTGAAGCGCGCGCAGGAATTCGTCGCGTCGGGTGAATACTTCTGGAACTCCGGCATGTTCCTGTTCGGTGCCAGGCGATACCTCGATGAACTCGCCGTGCATGCGCCGGACATCGCGGCGACTTGCGAACGCGCCAGCGCCACCGCGGTGCGCGAGAAGGATTTCACCCGCGTCGACGAAGCCACGTTCGCCGCCTGCCGCAGCGATTCCGTCGACTACGCCGTCATGGAGAAAACGCGCGATGCGGTCATGACGCCGCTGGACGCCGGCTGGAACGACGTCGGGTCCTGGGCCGCGCTGCACGATGTGTTGCCGGCCGACGAACATGGCAACGTCGCGCGTGGCGACGTCCTGCTGGAAGACACCCAGGGCTGCTATATCCACGCGGACAGCCGCCTGGTCGCATCTCTCGGACTCCAGGACATGGTGATCGTGGAAACCGCCGATGCCGTCCTGGTGGCCCCCAAGTCCAAAGTGCAGGACGTCAAAAAACTCGTGGCGCGCATCAAGGCCGCAGGCCGCGCCGAACACATGTCCCACGCGATGCCGGAATCGAAAGGAAAACCGCAGTGACCGTGAACCTCTCCGCCTTCAAGGCCTACGACATCCGTGGCCGCATTCCCGAAGAGATCAACGCGGATCTCATCTACGACATCGGCCGCGCGTACGCGGCTTTCGTCAAACCGAAGAAGGTGGCCGTGGGGCGCGACATCCGCCTCACGAGTGAAGAGTTCGCGCAGGCGCTGATCCGCGGACTTACGGACTCGGGCGTCGACGTGATGGACATCGGCCTCTGCGGCACCGAAGGCGTGTACTTCGCGACGTTCCACTACAAGCTCGACGGCGGCATCATGATCACCGCGAGCCACAATCCGCCTGACTACAACGGCCTCAAGCTCGTGCGCGAGCAGAGCAAGCCGATCGGCGCCGATACGGGTCTCAAGGACATCGCGGCGATGATCCAGTCCGGGAACTTCCCGCCGGCCGCCGCCGCGAAAGGCAAGGTCGAGAAGTTCGACACCAGCGCCGACTACGTGAAGCACCTGCTCGGTTACGTGAACCTCAAGGTGCTGCGCAAGCTCAAGGTGGTCGTCGACGCCGGCAACGGCGGGGCGGGTCTCGCCGTGGACAAGCTCGAGCCGCATCTGCCGTTCGAATTCATCAAGGTCCGTCACGAGCCGAACGGACACTTCCCGCAAGGCGTGCCGAACCCGATGCTCGAAGAGAATCGCGCGCCGGCGCTCGAGGCGCTGAAGAAATCCGGCGCGGATGTGGGCATCGCCTGGGACGGCGACTACGACCGCTGCTTCTTCTACGACTCGAAGGGCACATTCATCGAGGGCTACTACATCGTGGGGCTACTCGCCGAGGCGTTCCTCGCCAAACAACCCGGTGCGCGCATCGTCTACGACCCGCGCCTCACCTGGAACACCATCGACACCGTGAAGCGTTTGGGCGGCGTGCCCGTGATGAGCAAGTCCGGCCACGCTTTCATCAAGCAGAAGATGCGTGAGGTCGATGGCGCCTATGGCGGCGAGATGAGCGCGCATCACTACTTCCGCGATTTCTCGTACTGCGACAGCGGCATGATTCCCTGGCTGCTGGTGCTGGAGCGCGTGTGCGAGTCCGGCAAGACGCTGGACGAACTGGTTGCCGAGCGCATCAAGGCATTCCCGGCGAGCGGCGAGATCAACCGCAAACTACCCGACGCCAAGGCCGTGCTGGCCGCGGCGGAAGCGAAGTACGGCGCGGGCGCGATCATCGACAAGACCGATGGTCTCTCGGTGGATCACCCGAACTGGCGCTTCAACATCCGCGCGTCGAACACCGAGCCCCTGGTGCGGCTCAACGTGGAGTCCCGCGGCGACGAATCGCTCATGAAGGAAAAGACCGCGGATATCCTGGCGTTCCTGGATTCGCTGGGCGCGGTCAAGTCTAACCACTAGCGAAATGGGGACATTCACCGTTTCCTAGCAAACGGGGACAGGCCTCGAGCCCGAGTGGTGCAAATCTGTACCGGCGCGTGAGATTGCCGGCACCCGCACGGTGCCGGCTGCGCTTAGAGTCGCGTCATGCCAAGGACGGCGCGCGCCATCGTTGCGGACCACTGCTATCACGTCATCAACCGCGGCAACCGTAAGGCTACGGTTTTCCACGGGCCTGCAGACTATGAGCAATTTCTCGCGCTGATCTCGCGTGCTCAGCAACGCCACGCACTACCGATCCTGGCATGCAGCCTCATGCCCAATCACATCCATCTGGTGGTCCGGCCGCGCGCCGCCGGCGACCTCGCCCGTTGGATGCAATGGACTTTCACCACCCACGTGCGCTGGTACCACCTCAAACACGCTACGTCCGGTCGGGTCTGGCAGGGACGGTTCAAGGCGTTCCTGATCCAGCAGGACCACCATCTGCTCACTGTGATGCGCTACGTCGAACGCAACGCACTCCGCGCAAAATTGGTGGATCGCGCAGAAGACTGGCCTTGGGGCAGTCTCGCCTTTCGTCGCGGGCCGCATCCAGCGCTCAGCCTGGCGGAATCACCGGTGACCCTGCCTTCGTATTGGCGACATCTGGTGAACGAACCGCAGAGCGCAGCGGAGATCGCAGAAATCCGCACTTGCGTGAATCGCCAGCGACCTTTCGGCGAAGCGGATTGGGTGGCGCGTCAGGTGGCGGATCTGGGCCTCGATCAGTCGATCGCGCCGATGGGTAGACCTAGAAGATCGAGGTCTGTCCCCGTTTGCTAGCAAACGGTGAATGTCCCCATTAAGCGATCGCCGGCCTGTCCGCCTCG
Source organism: Pseudomonadota bacterium (assembly GCA_046733635.1). GTDB lineage: Bacteria > Pseudomonadota > Gammaproteobacteria > Steroidobacterales > Steroidobacteraceae > CADEED01. The sequence continues at coordinate 2,943 of JBKPPO010000370.1, forward strand.
GACATCATGTATTCCATGAGCGCGGCGAATGCCTCTTCGGCAGTGCCGTAACGCAGCTCGGGGCTCTTCGCCACCAACCGCTCGAGGAAAGGCTGATGCTTCGCGAACTGCTCCGGCAGTTTCGGAATCGGCGCGTTCTTGTGCATCTCGAACAGGCCGATGAGTGTGCCCGCGGCGTACATGCGCTGTCCCGTGAGCAATTCGTACAGCATCACGCCGACGCTGTAGAGATCCGAGCGCTGGTCCGCCTTGCCGCCGAGCGCCTGCTCGGGCGAGAGGTAGTAAGGCGTGCCGATCACCACACCAGCCAGCGTCTTCGCCACGGGATCCGCATCGGTGCGCGCGCTGCCGAAATCCACGAGCGCGATGGTGCCATCGTCGCGGAACATCACGTTCGCGGGCTTGAGGTCGCGATGGATGATTCCCGCGGCGTGCACGGACACCAGCGCCGAGAGGATCGAGCCGATGATGATCAGCGCTTCCTCTGGCTGCGGGCGATCGCGCTGGATGCGCGCGCGCAGGTCTCCCGCGGGGAAATATTCCATGACGATGTACGCATGGGTTTCGCTGAAGCCATGTTCGAACACCTTGGCCACGTAAGGGCTGTCGATGCTCGACGTGGCGAAGTATTCCTGCACGAAACGCGAGAGCAGATCCGAATCGCCGCTACCTTCGGCCTTGAGCACCTTGAGCACCACCTGCGACTTGTCGGGGCGTTCGCACAGGCACACGTTCGCGGTGGCGCCGGCGCCGAGCGATTTGAGCGGCTTGAAGCCTTCGATGCCTGCGGAGCGCAACACGGCATCGGCATCGGCGAGGCGTTTGGCCTCGACGCGCGCGACGGTGGTGGCGTGATCCGTCCTGGTCTGTTCGGCCAGCGTGGCGGCCAGTTGCGCGGCCTTGCTCTCGTGTTTGAGCGGCGGCACGGGCACGGGCGCTGCCGGCACTGCCGCGATCGGTGTGGCAGCGGGCGTCATCGGCGCGGTCTTCGGCTGCTCCACCGCAGGCGTCACGACTGCGTCCGGTTTCGGTTCCGGCCGCGTGATCGGCGTGGCAGCAGCCGGCGGCGCCTTCACCTCGATCTCCGCAGGCGGCTGGTGCTTGCGCACCTCGCCCGGCACGCGGACGATCTTCGGGAAGTTAGGCTTGCCGCGCAGCTCGGACAGCCACAGCAGGCCTTCGCGCCGCAGGTACTCGTCGTCGATGAGCAGGTGCGCGTAACGATCCCAGCGGAAATCCGTGGGCGGTTTGCCGTAGGCGGCGAGGTCGTGCACTTCCAGCCGGGCAGCGGGCCAGTTCTGGATGGCCAGGCGCCGCGCACGATTCACCAGTCCCGATGCATGCCGCAGGATGAGGACTCGTTCGGTCATGGGTGCAGCCCTTTCCGGAATCACTTCTTCGTCACCGTGTGGCGTTCGATGATCGCGCGAAGCTTGAGTTCATCCACGGGCTTGGTCAGGTAGCCATCGCAGCCGGCCATCGTCCCGCGGATCTTGTCGAAGGTCTTGTCCTTGCTCGTGAGCATGACCACCTTCATGAGCGCATTGTCCTTGTTCTTCTTGATCATCTTGCAGACGTCGTAGCCGTCCATGCCGGGCAGCATCACGTCGAGGAAGATCAGGTCGAAATGTTGTTTGGAGATCTTGAACAGCGCCTCTTCGCCCGAGGAGGCGAACTCCGGATGGATGCCGTAGGGCTGCAGCTTGTTCTGCAGGAAGGTGCGCATCAGCGGGCTGTCGTCGACGGCGAGGACTCGGAAGTTGTGATCTTCCTGGCGCGCCGCGGGGGCGGAATGCACCGGTGCAGCCGGCGTGACCGGCGTCACCACCGGGGTTGCAACCGGCGACAAAGGCGCTGCCGCGGCCGGCGCGACCACCGGGGCCGGAACGACAGGCGCCGGCGCGTCCGGCTTCATCACCGGCACCGTGGCGGTCATCGGCGCATCCGCGATCTTCGCGGCCGCCGGTAGTGAGGCCGCGAGCGGCGAGGGATTCGGGACGACGCGCAAGTTGGCGCGCGGCGAGGGCGCGACTGCGGCGGCCAGCGCGGAGGGTGACAATGGAGTCGCGCCGCTCGTCGGCGCGCCATGCGAAATGCCGCCGCTCGTCGGCGCGCCATGCGAAAGGCCGCCGCTCGTCGGCGCGGGTCCCGCCTTGTCGCTCAGTATCTTGTCGACCGTCTTCTCCGGCACCACCTTCTCGTTGACCGACCGCTCGAGCGAAGACTTGTCCGCGGGCGGCGTGTTCGGCTGCAGCGTGACGTGCGGCAGCACGGTGGCGGCAGGCGCGGCGGCCGTCATCGGCGGCGAGGCCGTGGCCGCGGCAGCGGCGCTGGCCAATGTGGAGCCGGCCTGCGACGCCACGTGCGTGGCGGCCGTGGCCGTGCTCGACATCGTCGAAGACAGAGTGGGGCGCGGCAGGCTCACCTCAGGCTTGGGTGCGTGCGCGGGGATATCGTTGCTCGTGGCGCTGGCCGTGGGCAGCGTACCGGCACGCGGGCCGGACACGTCCATTCCGGCGGCTTCCCGCGCCACGTTGCTGAGCGCGATGGCCAGCCTATCCATGGCCCCAACCACCTTGAGGCCCAGCGGCCGCGCCGCGGAGGCGACGCCGAGGTCCGCATTCTTGGAGCCCACGACGAGCGTGCGATCCGAAGTGCTGGAGAAGGTGGCCTGCCAGCTTGCGACCGCGCTCTCGCTGTCGCCGTCGAGCAGGTACATGTCCGGCGCCACCCCGGCCTCCGGATTCCAGAGCTTGTAGCCGATCTGCCGCGCCGGTGCGACCGACAGCAGGAAGATGGAGTTCAGCATCTGCCGCTCGGGAGCGGAGAAGCCGACTACTCGGACATGGAGGACGCGGGTCTTACTACTCATGACATTTCCTTGGGAGGATTCCCTTGCGTTCAACCGGCGGCCGCGCGCTGGTCGGCGCGGCCGGTAACGGCTGTTGACACGTGTTGCAGAAGCTCTTGGTCTGAATACGGTTTGGTCAGGTAAACATCCACGCCCGCGGACAACGCCTGCCGGCGGTGTTTGTCCATCGAGCGCGAGGTGATCATGATGACCGGGATCGGCGCGAGTTCGGGGCGCGAGCGCATGTGCGCCGTGAGCTCGAGGCCGTTCATGTTGGGCATTTCGAGGTCGGTGAGCACAACATCGGGCCGCGCGGATTCGAGCGATTTCGCCGCCTCGAGGCCGTCGCGCGCCAGCGCCACCTCATAGCCCTGGTCCTCGAGCAGCGTCGCCACGGCGCGGCGAACGGACAACGAGTCGTCGACGATGAGCACGCGCGAGCGGCGCAGCGTCTGGGCGGCGGCACGGGCCTGCGCCGCGGCGCGAAGCGCATGTTCGCGCGGCGAACGTGCGAGTTCGGCCACGTCGAGCAGCGGCACCACGCTGCCATCGCCGGTGAGGCCGATGCCCGCCACGCCGGGAATGCGCTTCAGGTATTTGCCGGCCGGGCGCGTCACGAGTTCGTTGGCGTCGAGCACGGCGTCGACGAGCACACCCAGCGGACCCTGGTCGGTTTCCACGATCACGAGGTTCCGGCGATCGGCGTTAGCGGCCGGCGCGAGGCCGGTGAGCTGCGAGAGTTCCTGCGCGGGATACCGGTGCGAGTCGACGTCGGCGTACAACACGCCGTTTTCGCGCGAGAGCTCCACCGCCACGGCCGGCACGGCGCGCTGCACCGTGTGACTGGCGAGGCCGAACACCTGCCCGCCGTCACGGACGAACAGGGCGTGCGTCGCGACCAGCGAGGCCTGGAAACGTAGTTCGATGCACAGGCCCTGACCGGCCTCCGAGCGGATGTCGATGGCGCCCGCGAGCGCGCGCAGGCGCGTGGCCACCACGTCGAGGCCGACGCCGCGGCCGGAGATCTCGGTGACCGCGTCGCGCGTGGAGAAGCCTGGCAGCAACGTGAGGCGCGCGATCTCGGCGTCGCCGGGCGCCGCGTCAGCCGGCAGCAGACCGCGTTCGATCGCCTTCGCGCGGATGTGCTCGAGATCGAGGCCGCGGCCATCGTCGGCGACCTGCACCGTCACCACCTGTCCGCGGCGAGCCACCGTCAGCGTGATGCGGCCTTCGCGCGGCTTGCCCACAGCGACGCGCTCCTCGGGAGACTCGAGTCCATGGTCGACGGCATTACGCAGGATGTGCAGCAGCGGATCGGTGAGCTGGTTCAGCACTTCGGCGTCGACCAGGATGTCCTGGCCCACGACCACGAGCTGCGCCTGCTTGTTCGTCGCGGCGGCGGTCTGGCGAACGTTACGCTGCAGACGCGGCACGATGGTTTCCACCGGCGCCATGCGCGTCTGGGATGTCAGATGCTGCAGCTCGCGCATGAGGCGCTGCTGCTGATGCAGGATGCCCGCGAGACCCGCGAGCTCGTCCTTGATGCCGAGCCCGAGATCGCGCGCGTCGGTCGTCTCTTCGATGAGCGCACGCGTGATCGACTGCACTTCGTTGTACTGGTCCATTTCCAGCGAGTCGAAGCCGCTGGCGGCGGAACTCGATCTCGCGGCCACGGGCACGCCCGCGCCGTGCAGCTTGTGTCTCGCGGCCACGCCGCGGATGTCGACGGAATTCTCGAGCTCGAACAGCCGCTTCTGGATGTGGCGGTCCTGCTCGACGAGCTGGCGCGAATGACCGGCCGCGCCCTTGAGCTCCTGTTCGAGCTCGCCGATCTTGATCGACATCTCGCCCACCATGCGCACGAGGTCGTCGAGGAGCTGCGTGGGCACGCGCGTCATCGCCTTGGCCGGGAGGGGCGCAGGCTTCGTGAGATCGGGCCCGGACTCAGCGGCCGCAACCATCGGCGCCGCTTCGGGCATCGACAATGCGCGCTGGCGCACGGTATCGGCGGCGTCGTTGCGGCGCGCGGCGTCGAGTAGTTCGATGACCCCGAGTGAATTCTCGGGCGCCGAGTCTTCACCCGCCACGAACGCCACCATCTGCTCGAGGCAGTCGGCCGCAGAGGCCAGCGCCTGCGCGCGCAGCGGGGAGGGCGGATTCTCGTCGGCTTCGCAGATCTCGAGAATGTCCTCGAGGCGGTGCGCGAGTTTGGCCACGCCCTGGATGCCCAGGATGTTGGCCGACCCTTTCAAGGTGTGGGCCGCGCGCTTGGCGTTGCGCAGCAGTTCGGTCTGCGCGGGATCCTGGATCCAGCGCTGCAGCGATTGGGTGACTTCGGCCGCCTGTGGCGGCGAGTCGGAAAGGAACGCGTCGAGCAGGGCGGCGTCGACATCGTTGGACACCCGCAGGCCCAGGTCATCGGCGGTGAGCGCCTCGGGCGCGGCCGAGTCGCTTTCGTCGAGCGCGGCGCCGATCCCGGTCGCCGCCTGCAGCTCCTCACGCAGCGCGTGCAGCGCATCCGCATCCAGCGGCAACGGCACCCAGTCGCCACCGAAATGCGCGACGAGCGCTTCGATATATTCGGCTTCGCTGGCGGCGCGCAGATGGCGCTCGAGCATGCGCGACCAGTCGGTGAAGAACGCGCGCATGAGCACGCGCTCGTCTTCGTGCTGCGTCACGTGCTCGAGGTTCGCGAGCACGCAGGCTGCGATCCGCTGCACGCCCGCGAGACCCATGTATCCGGCCGCTTCAGAAAGCCGCGAGACGGACGTTACATACGAGTCATCGGAATTCCCCGCATCGTAGGCAGCCGTCAGCTCCGGAGCGATGCCCCGGAGCTCGTCGGCGAGCGCGGTGAGGAGATCCTGGCCTCGCATCTGCGTCTCTCAGGCGGCCCTGTTGCTGGGTAGTTTGAACACGCGCACCGATTCGACGAGGCGATCGGCGGACTTCGACAGGTCGGTGGTCGCTTCGGACTGCAGCAGGATTTCCGCCGCGGTCTTTTCCGTGCTGGCGCCGATCTGATGCACGCGGTTGCGGAGCTCCGTGGTGATCTTCATCTGCACCTGGGCGCTGGAGGTGATGCGCTTCACCAGCTCCACGAGCGACGCCGTGGACTGCTGCGTCTCGCGCATCTGCTGACCGGACTTCGAAGCGAGCTCCGAACCCGTCACCACCTGCGAAATCGTCTTGTTCACGGTGTTGATCGTGTCGGACGTTTCGATCTGGATGTTGTTCACGAGCTGCGCGATCTGCTGAGTCGCCTGGCGTGAGCTCTCGGCGAGGCGCTGCACTTCTTCGGCCACGACCGCGAAGCCGCGGCCCGCGTCACCGGCGGCGGCCGCCTGCATGGAGGCGTTCAACGCCAGCACGTGTGTGCGTTCGGCGATCGTGTTGATGAGGTTCACGATGCCGGTGATTTCCTGCGAACGTTCGCCCAGGCGCTTGATGCGCTTTTCGGCCTCGGCGATGGATTCGCGGATGCCTTCCATGCCCTTCACGGTTTCGTTCACCGCGCCGAGCGCCGTGACCGTGTGGCTGGTCGCCTGCTCGGCGGCGCGGTTGGACGCGGCGGCGAGTTCGGCCACCTGCGTCATCACCTTGTTCGCGTTCGCGAGATTCTCGCTGGCGCGTTCGACGTCCGAACGTTCGGCCGCGGCGGTGGCGTTCACCGACTCGGCCTGGCGCTTCACACGTTCCGTGGAGAGCTTCACCTGCGCCGCGATGCTGGTCACTTCGGACAGCACTCGGCCGGTCTCGTGGGCGAGGAGGTTGATGGAGTCGGACACGGTGCCGATCACGTTCGCGGTGACGGGCGCCTTGGCGGTCAGGTCCTTGTTGGAGAGCTGCGCCACGGCCTGCAGGAGCTGCACGACCGAGTTGTTGAGGTCTTCGTTCTCGCGCTCGGCGTCGGCGAGGCGGGCCACGCGGTCGTCGAGCAGGTTGTCGAAGGCGCGTGACAGCTGGCCGAATTCGTCGTCGCCACCCAGGTCCGAACGCGCGCTGTAGTCGCCGTTGGCGATCGCGGTCACGGTGTCCTGCATCTTGGTGATCGGGTTCGTGACCGAACGCAGCAGCGAGTAGGCCACCCACAAGCCGAGGAGCAGCAGGCCCACGCCCATGCCCGCCGACCAGAGCACGATGTTGTCGCGCACCTGGTTCACGGCCGCGAAGGCTTCCGCCGTGGTTTCTTCTGCGACCACCGCCCAGCGCAATCCCAGCACCGACAGCGGCGCATAGGCGCCGAGCACCTGCACGCCCGCGAAATTGTTGTAGATGCCGAAGCCCGCTTCGTTCTTCTCGAACACCGCCTGCGTGGCCTGCGTCTTGATCGGCACGAGACCGATGCTGGTGCCCTTGGCCTTGACGGCATTGGCGACGCCCTTGGCGAAGCCCGCTGCTTCGACGCTGGTGGCATACGCGTCGATGTCTTCCACGGCCTGGCGCGCGATCGAACGTGGCGTGCCATCGGCGGCGGAGACGAGATACGTTTCACCCGTGTTGCCGAGACCACGTTCGGCCCACTTGCCTTCGTGCGTCATCACCGAGTTGATCTTGTCGATGGGCACCTGCACGAGCAGCACGCCTATCTTCTTGTTGCCGTCGAAGATGGGCGTTCCGAGGAACGCCGCCTGGTCGTTGTACGAGGGCAGGTATTCGCCGAACTCCGAGAGCTCGACCATGCCGGGGCGGTCGAGGTTCCAGCTTGCGCGATAGGCGTCGCCGAGACGCGTGCGCGCGAATGGACCGCTCATGAGCGAGGTGCCGAAGTCGAGCTCCTTGAACACCGTGTACACGAGCGTGCCGTTCTTGGGCTCGACCAGGAAGATGTCGTACAGCCCGAAGTTGCGCAGCGCCGTGCGCAGGAAGGGGTGCAGCGCGCCGTGGAGTTCCGAATAACGCGAGCCATCGTTGGCGCGGTCGAGATTGTTCTTGGCGCCCAGCGGATGCGGGTTCGCGGCGATGTAGTGGTACTGCAGGTTCATCGCGATGTCCGGCAGTTCGGCCGCCATCGCGCCCATGTCCACCTTGCGGCCGGCGTTGCGCTTCTCGAATTCCGCCATGTAGTCGCTGGTGTAGTACTTGGAAAGGCGGGTGCGTTCTTCGGGCAGGTCGGCGATGTTGAGCACCGAGTTCTCGTAGGCCGCCGGCATTTCGCGCATGGCGCTCACCACCTCGGGCGCCACGGCCAGCACCTTGAGCTGGTTGGACAGCGAATCGAAGTAGTCGGTGATCTGCGCGGCCTTGGCCGCGCGCTGTGCGACCAGCGATTCGCGCGCCTGCGATTCGATGGCCGCCCGGCCGGAGTTCAGCGACTCGCGACCCACGATGACGGAGATGACCGCCACGGGGATGACTGCGAGGAACAGCGTGCCGAGCAGCAGTTTCTGCCGGATGGACTGAGTGCCGAATGCGTTGCGAATGGCCATGTTGTCAGCTCACGAGTTGATCGAGTAGTTGCGCGTAGTCGAATTCGAACCACGTGTCGTTGCCCGCGGTCCAGGCGGCGCGCAGCGCGCCGGCGGCGGCCGCAGGCAGCGTCGGCGCCGCGACCTGTGATTCGGGAGCGAAGGCCATGCGGCGCGGCAATCCGTCGATGACGATGCCGGCGGCCTCGTTGCCGTGGCCGATCACCAGCAACATGCGCTTCTCGCGCGGCAGGTGGTCGGTCTCGAACAGCGCGGCCAGGTCGAACAGCGGCACGATGCGGCCGTGCAGGTTGACCAGCCCGAGCAGGTTGGCCGGCATGCGCGGCAGTGGATAGA
>JBKPPO010000371.1:0-14545 GCA_046733635.1 Pseudomonadota bacterium
GTGAACAACCACGCGCCAGAGACGATCCCGAGTGTGAGCCCGCTGGCCGCACCGCGCGAGAGGAAGGGGCCCAGTACGTCCAATGGGTAACGGCCGAGCAGCCCCAGCAACCGCAGATCCAGCGGCAGTATCCCGCCTAACAACAGCCCGATGCCGAGGATGTGCGCGGCGTTGACGAACAGATAGGCGGTGCCGGATTGCTGCAGCCACACGGCACCGGGCCAACTCCCGATCGCCTCTAGCATCGCGTCAGTTCTTCTTAATCCGCTCGGGATACAGGTCGAACTGCTTGTCGCCCACGGTGATGCGCACGGCCTTCATGTGGAGCTTGGTCTTGTCCAGCGAACGGTTGCCGAGCACGGTGATGGCGTCACCGGCCTTGGCGGAATCACCGCGGAATCCGGAGCGCTCGGTCTGATTGGGATTCCCGAGGTCGACCTGCCAGACGCCATCCGATGCTTTGACCTTGAGCACGGGATGCGGCGGTGCCATGGAAATGGATTCGATGGTCCCCTTGAGTTCGCTCTGGTCTTCCTCGGCCCAGGACCAGCCGTGATGGGCGAGGGCGGAGAAGCTGATCAAGGCGGCCGCAGTCATCGCGAGATATTTCATGGCGCTCTCCTGTAGGTAGCGCCTGATTCTGCAGCGATCCGCCCTGCGCGCAAAGCGCGACGGAAGTAGCGTGCTTTCCTACGCCTTGAAGCCCTTGGCGACGATGTAGACCTCACGCGATTCCTTGCGCGAGGCGTCGGGCTTGCGGATGAGCACCTTGGCGAAGCACTTGCGCAGTTCCTTGAGGTACTGGTCCGACCCCGAGCCCTGGAACATCTTCGCGACGAACGTGGCGCCCGGTTTGAGCGTCTGCTTCACGGTATCGAGCGCGAGCTCGAGGAAATACATCGAAGACGCCTGGTCGGCGGAATCGATACCGGTGATGTTGGGCGCGATGTCCGAGATGATGAGATCGAACTTGCCTCCGCCCAACCAGCCGAGGAGCTGATCCACGGTTTCCTGTTCGGTGAAGTCGCCCTGGATGAAGTCCACGTTCGCGAGCGAGGCCATGGGCAGGATATCGGTGGCCAGCACGCGGCCCTTGGCGCCCACGAGTTTGCCCGCCACCTGCGACCAGCCACCCGGCGCCGAGCCCAGGTCCATGATGCGCATGCCGGGTTTGATCAGCCGGTCTTTCTCGTTGAGCTCCACGAGCTTGTACGCCGATCGCGAGCGATAGCCATCGATCTGGGCCTTCTTGACGAAGGGATCCTTGAGGTGGCGCGCGATCCAACTGTTGCTGCTTTTCGAACGGGGCATAGAATGCGCGGCATTCTACCTCTGCCGGGGCCACCGGCCAGGAATTGGAATGATCCGCATCACCGAGCTGGCGTTGCCGCTCGACTACACGCCCGAGCAGTTTCGCCAGGCCATCGTCCGGCGACTCAAGATCCGCGACCCGGAGCTCATCGACTTCACATTGTTCAAGCGCAGCTACGACGCGCGCAAGAAGCATCAGGGCATCACGTTCATCTGCATCGTCGACGTGAAGGTCGCCGATGAATCGGGCGTACTGAAAAAATTCGCAAAGGATCGCCAGATCGGGGTCTCGCCTGACACTTCCTATCATGAAGTGGCAAAGGCGCCGGCCACGCTCGCGGAACGCCCGATCGTCATCGGATTCGGCCCCGGCGGTCTGTTCGCCGCGCTGCTGCTGGCGCAGATGGGTTTCAAACCCATCGTCCTCGAGCGCGGCCGCGACGTGCGCCGGCGAACGCAGGACACCTGGGGACTTTGGCGCAAGAAGATCCTCACTCCCGAATCCAACGTGCAATTCGGTGAAGGCGGCGCCGGGCTGTTCTCCGACGGCAAGCTCTACAGCCAGATCAAGGATCCGAAGTTCTACGGCCGCAAGGTGATGTCCGAGTTCGTTCGCGCCGGTGCGCCACCGGAGATCCTCTACGTGAGCAAGCCGCACATCGGCACGTTCCGCCTCACCGGCATCGTCGAGCGGATGCGCGCCGAGATCCACGAACTCGGCGGTGAAGTGCGCTTCGAGAGCAAGGTCACCGATCTGCTCATCGAAAACGGCCGCATCGAAGGTGTGGGGCTCGAGAGTGGAGAGACGCTCGCGAGTCGCCACGTGGTGCTGGCGCTGGGCCATAGCTCGCGCGATACGTTCCGCATGCTCGAGAAGCGCGGCGTGTTCATCGAGCCCAAGCCTTTCGCGATCGGCTTCCGCATCGAACACCCGCAGTCGCTCATCGATCACGCGCGCTTCGGGAAGTTTGCGGGTCATCCGGAACTGGGGGCAGCCGACTACAAGATCGTCCATCACGCGAGCAACGGCCGCGCGGTGTACAGCTTCTGCATGTGCCCGGGAGGGACGGTGGTGGCGGCGACGTCCGAACCCGGCCGCGTGGTGACCAATGGCATGAGCCAGTATTCACGCAACGAGCGCAACGCCAATGCCGGTATCGTCGTGGGGATCGATCCCGCCAGGGATTTTCCCGGCGGCGTTCTCGCGGGCGTCGAACTACAGGAAGCACTGGAATCCCGGGCGTTCGAGCTCGGTGGCCGCGACTACTGCGCCCCAGGGCAACTCGTGGGAGATTTCATCCGCAACACGCCATCGACGAAGTGGGGCGAGGTGGAGCCGTCTTATACCCCCGGGGTGTTGTTAGGCGATCTGTCGCCGTCGCTGCCCGCGTACGCCATCGACGCGATCCGCGAAGCCCTCCCGGCATTCGGCCGGCAGATTCGCGGTTTCGATCGCGAAGACGCGGTGCTTACAGGCGTGGAGACACGGACGTCGTCGCCCGTGCGAATCACGCGCGGCGAAAACTTTCAGTCGCTCAACGTACGCGGTCTGTACCCCTGCGGTGAAGGCGCGGGTTACGCCGGCGGCATCCTCTCCGCCGGCGTCGATGGCATCAAGGTGGCCGAGGCCGTGGCGAGGGACCTGGCTTGAAATTCGAAGACATCCGCAAGCTGCATCAGAAGAAGTTCCGTGAGGAGCTGGGCCACTTCCTCATCGAGGGCGAACACCTGGTGCAGGAGCTCGAGAAGGCCGCGCTCACGGATGCGCGATTGCGCGCGAGCGAAGTGCTCGTCACGCACGAATACGCGGGACCCGCCGGGAAGTTGCCGCGGCAGGTGATCAACGCCCGGCAGATGGCGCAGATCAGCGAGACTCGCGCACCGCAGGGCATTGCCGCCGTGGTACCGCTGTTTACGGCGCCCGAACCCCGGCCAGGCGAGCGGGCTATCTACCTGCACGAGATCCAGGACCCGGGAAATTTCGGCACCATCCTCAGGACTCTGGCCTGGTTCGGAGGCTTCCGCTGTCTCACCAGTCCCGACAGCGTGGACCTGTTCAATGGCAAGGTGCTGCGAGCGAGCATGGGTGCGGTGTTCCACGTGCCCGTCGAATTCGATGTGTCGCTGGATTCTTTACCCGCGCGGTATGCCCGCATTGCCTGCCTCGATCTGGGCGGTCTTCCAGTCTCCATGCCCGACTTCCGCGACTTCGATTGTTACGTATTCGGCAACGAAGCCCGCGGGCTGCCCCGCGAGCAGATGGGCGCGCTCGAGGCACGCCCCTTCACCATCCCTGGCACCAGCGCCATCGAGTCCCTCAATGTCGCGGCCGCAGTGAACATCAGCCTGTACGAGCTCCACCGCTGAGGGCAATCCGGGGGCGCGACGCTCACGCCAATGTGCGCCAGGTGGCAGTTTTCGACCCGCGAGGGTGCCAAGCTGGCTTCCTGTCTAAGGGAATCCGGCGATCCGGCCGATATGTTCACTCGACTCAATCGGTGAAAGCATGGGCGAAGTCATCCACGTCAATTTTGCGGACTCGAAGTACTCGACCACCGTGCAGGGCGTGTTGTCCAAGCGTATCCAGGCGAAGCTGGATCAGCTGTATCCGGACCGCTGGAACCGCGCGGATCGCATCGCGGCCCAGGTCATCGCCGACATGCAGAACTTCGACAAGCGCATCGAGTTCACGATCACGGTGGAACGGCCCGTGGGCGCCGATGGCGCGTTCTCGGAGCAGGCCTTTCTCAAGTCCACCGAGAAACTGCGCACCGACGTGGAAGCTCTGGTCAACGAGCTGCGCAAGGCTGCGCATCTTTCGATTGCCGCAACCGCCTACAGCACGGTGATCAACGTGGCCGCGCCGGACGATCGCCTGGCCTAGGCCGGCCTCGCGGCTGTCGCACCCGCGGTGATCGCCGACAAATACTTCCGGATATCCGCGACCTCGGGCTCGCAGACCGAATGTGGCATGGGATAGGTGTGCCACTCCACGCGGTATCCGGCCGCTTCCAGGAAACGGCGGGATTCATCGCCCAGTGCATAGGGGACCACCGGGTCCTGCGATCCATGCGCCATGAAGATGGGCGTGGCCGCGTTGGCCGGGGACTTCCTGGCCGCGAGTTCCGCCGCCAGCGGTAGATAGCAGGAGAGGGCGATCACGCCCGCGAGCTTGTACTTCGCGCGCGTGGCGATGTGCAGCGCCATGGCGCCGCCTTGCGAGAAGCCGGCGATCACGATGCGATCTGTGGCGATACCCCTTTCGTTCTCGCGCCGGATCAATCCGTCGACGGCTTCGGCCGAAGCCTGGATGCCGGCGAAGTCCTCGGCCGAGCGTTTATCGATGCCCACGATGTCGTACCACGCGCGCATGCGATAGCCGTTGTTCAGCGTCACCGGGATGACGGGCGCGTGCGGGAAGACGAACCGCAGCGATGGCATGCCGGCTTCGAGCAACTCCGGCACGATAGGCTCGAAGTCGTGCCCATCGGCGCCAAGGCCATGCATCCAGAGGATGGTGAAGCGGGGATCGGGACCGGTCTCGACGACGAAATGTTCCAGTGTCATCGCTGCATGGTAGCGGAGAGATTGTCCATGGTGAGTTCCGTCGCCCACAGCAGTTGATCCGCGGTCTCGCTGACGCCGGGGATGACCCAATAGGCGAGCCACAGAAGTCCTACGGTGAAGCCGATCCACAACACGGTGTGCAGGGCGCTCCAGCCCGGATGCGCGGCCGCGGACTGTCCGCCGTAGCGAAGCAGGCGGATGGGGATCGACACCAGTGAATAGAGAATGATGAGACCGATGACGCCCATCCACAGTGGCACGTCATGCGGCAGGTACCAGCCGAACACGGTCTGCTGCGTGACGAGCGAGATGAGCGCGATGATGAACAACACGAACACCACGGCGCCGATCAGCGCCGCGATCGGCAGGAACACCGCCATCGCCACGCGCCCGCCGGTGCTCAGTCCCTGCGAAACATAGGGTGTGGCCTGCGCGGTCGCCTGCGCCATCTGCGCGCTCATGTGGTTGCTCATGTGATTCCACTGGCGTTGCCAGTGCCGCTGCTGGCGACGCCACTCGCGCCGCCACCGGTCATACTCGCGGCTATCTTCAGGCTTTTTTTTTGCGCGGCCGATGAATTCCTGCGTGCTGAAGGGCGCACCGAACGCCGCGGCGCGGTCCTCCGAGGTGTTGGCGTAGGGCACGATGAACATCAGGCCGAGGTAGAACAACACGACCACGCCCGAGGTGAACAGCGTGATCAGCACCGCGGCGATTCGCACCCACGTCACGTCCACACCCATGTACGCGGCGATGCCATTGCAGACGCCACCAAACAACGCGCCTTCGCGGATCTTGAAGAGTCGCTTGCGCGGCTCCGGCGGAGGGACGGAGCCAGCAGCATTCTGCGTCGCGCTCGCGCCCGTGAAAGAAGCGTCCGGCTTCTCGTCTTCGGCGGACTCGACCGGCCCCATCTCCTGGAGGATGCCGTTGATCTCGGCGCCGCTCACGACCGTCTTGTGAGGTCCGATCACCCGCGAGCATTTCTCGCCGATGGCCTGTTCGAGGTCCGCCATGATCTCCGCGCGGTCCGGACTGTCCTTGAGACGCGCCTCGGCGCGCTCGAGGTAGTCGCGAAGCTGCTGATAGCCCTGTTCCTCGAGCTGATAGGCGATGCCGTTGAGGCTGATGCTGACCACTTTTTGCATGGCTTTAATTCCCAAATTCCGCGAGCGTGCGGTTCAAGTCTTTCCAGTAATCGTTGAGCGTCGACAGCTGCGTGCGGCCTTTGGCCGTGAGCTTGTAGTACTTGCGCGGAGGGCCGGCCTCGGACTCCTGCCATTCGTAATCCACGAGTTCCTCGCGGCGCAGCTTGCTCAGCAGGGGATAAAGCGTTCCCTCCTGAGTTGCGAACTCGGTAGGGCCGAGCAACCGGAGCATGTCGGCGACATAGACCTTGTCGCCGGCCACGATCTTGAGGATCACGAATTCGAGCAAGCCCTTCCGGATCGGCGCGAGTTTTTCTGTGACGTTCATGGTTTCAGACAGCTACCTTGGTTGCGCAAGGTACTCGGGTCAGACATGGGCGTCAACAGGGGCTGTTAAAAAAACCGCTGTGCCGTACAATCCGCGCCCTCGATGGGGTAGGGCGTCATGGCCCGCGAGTGACCCGAGTGATGTTCAAGGCCCCGTTGGGGCTTTAGTTTTTTATGGACCGGCTCCATTTATGGTCGCCGGGTGGATGGGAGGGCCGATAAGGCCCTTTTTTGTTGGTTCAGAAGGAGGGCGGATGGACACGGCAATACACGACCGTCTCATCGCCCGTTTCGAACCGGAATTGCAGGGCCTGGGTTACGAACTCGTAGACGTGGAGTTCGCACCGGGGCCGGGTGGCGGCACGCTGCGCTTCTATATCGACCTGCCCCCGGAATCGGACAAGGGCATCGATGCGGAAGACTGCGCGAAGGTCAGCCACGCGTTGCTGGATTCGTTCGAGGCGAATGATCCTTACCCGGGTGACTACGCGATCGAAGTGTCTTCACCTGGACTGGATAGGGTGTTGCGCACGCCGGAGCACTTCGTCCGGTTCGTGGACAACCGCGTGAAGGTGGAGCTGCTGGCGCCGCGCGAGGGCCGCAAACGTTACACCGGAATGCTCCGCCGCGCGGATGGCGAGAGCATCGATCTGGATGTGGACAATTTTTCGGTGAGCATCAGGCTCAAAGAGATTTCAAGGGCGCGATTGGCGCCACTGTGAACAGGTAGCTAGACCCATGAACAAAGAGATTCTGCTGGTAGTGGACGCCGTCTCCAACGAGAAGAGCGTCGACAAGGAAATCATCTTCGGCGCGCTCGAAGCGGCGCTGGCTTCGGCTACCCGCAAGAAACACGGCGAGGAATGGGACGTGCGCGTCCAGATCAATCGCAAGACCGGTGACTACGACACCTTCCGCCGCTGGAAGGTCTTCGCGGACGATTCGCGCGAGATGGAAGTGCCCCAGCGCGAATTGCGCCTGGAAGACGCGCTCGACATCAACAAGGAAGCCGAAGTTGGCGGCTACGTCGAGGAACCGATGGAATCGGTGGCATTCGGCCGCATCGCCGCGCAGCAGGCCAAGCAGGTCATCGTGCAGAAGGTGCGCGAAGCCGAACGTTCCCAGGTGGTGGACGCGTACCAGGATCGCGTGGGCCAGCTCGTTTCCGGCGTGGTCAAGCGCGTGGACCGCAACGGCATCTATGTGGACCTGGGCGGCAACGCCGAAGGTTTCGTGCCGCGCACGGACATGATTCCGCGCGAGATCGTGAAGAGCCAGGACCGCATCAAGGCCCTGCTCAAGGAAGTGAAGAGCGCCACCGAGACGCAGCGTGGACCGCTGCTGTTCCTGTCGCGCACCGACCGCCAGTTCCTCATCGAGCTGTTCAAGCTCGAAGTGCCGGAAGTGGGCCAGGGCCTCATCCAGATCCTGGGCGCCGCCCGTGATCCCGGCGTTCGCGCCAAGATCGCCGTGAAGAGCCTGGAGCCTCGCGTGGATCCCGTGGGCGCCTGCGTGGGCATGCGCGGTTCGCGCGTCCAGGCGGTGTCGAACGAGATCGCCGGCGAGCGCGTGGACATCATCCCCGCGGACGACAATCCGGCGCAGTTCGTCATCAACGCCATGTCGCCGGCAGAAGTACTGTCGATCGTGGTCGATGAAGATTCGCACAGCATGGATATCGCGGTGGCGGAGGACAAGCTGTCGCAGGCCATCGGCCGCGGTGGCCAGAACATCCGTCTCGCCAGCCAGCTCACGGGCTGGGACCTCAACGTCATGACCGAGTCGGACGCCGAGGCCAAGAGCGACACCGAAGCCAAGACGCTGGTCGAGGCCTTCATGAAGCAGCTCGATGTGGACGAGGACGTCGCCACCATCCTGGTGCAGGAAGGTTTCTCCACGGTCGAGGAGGTTGCCTATCTACCGCAGTCGGAGCTCGCGAACATCGAAGAGTTCGACGACGAGATGGTCAAGGAGCTGCGCAACCGCGCGCGTGACGTGCTGCTGACGCAGGCGATCGCGAGCGAGGAGACGCTGGAGTCGGGCATGCCCGCCGACGACCTCCTGCTGCTCGAAGGCATGAAGCCGGACCTGGCGCTGGCGCTGGCACGCCGAGGTGTACGCACCCGCGAAGACCTGGCCGACCAGGCAGTGGACGATTTGCTGGATATCGAGGGGCTGACGGCGGACGAAGCCGGCAAGCTCATCATGAAGGCGCGCGAAATCTGGTTCGAGGCCGGGCGCGCTTGAGGAGTCTGAATGTCTGACGTGACCGTTGCGCAATTTGCCGAAGTCCTGAAAGTGCCGGTGGACAAGCTGCTCCTGCAGCTCGAGTCCGCGGGTATCCAGGTCGCCGGCCCACAGGCGTTGATCAGCGACGAGGCCAAGCTCGAGCTGCTCACGCACCTTCGCCGCGCGCATGGCGCCTCCGAGCCCACCAGCAAGACGCAGGTCGGCGCCGCCGCGCCCCGCAAGATCACACTGGCGCGCAAGACGCAGAGTGAACTCAAGCAGGCGAGCACTCAGGGCCGCGCGCGCACCGTGAACGTCGAAGTGCGTCACAAGAAGACGTACATCAAGCGTGACGTGCTGGAGGAGCAGAACAAGGCTCACCAGGACGAAGCGGACGTCAAGAAAAAGGAAATCGAAGCCGCCGAGGCCGCCGAACGCGAGCGCCAGGAATCCGCGCGCCGCGAAAGCGAGCGCATGGAGGCCGAGAACCGCCGCCGCATCGAAGACGAAGCGGCGAAGAAGAAGCAGGCCGAGGAGGCCCGACGCGCGCAGGAAGAAGCGCGCGTCAAACAGGAACAGGAAGCGCAGCGCCGCGCCGCCGCGGAAGCCGCGGCTGCCCACGCGCAGCCCGCGCGTCCCGAGCGCCACGCGCCTGCGAAGGCGACGGCCGCTCCGGCCGCCACGGATCCGTCGAAGGGCGACACGCGTTATGGCCGGCAGGAACTGCACGTGGCCAGCGGCGCCAGCGCGCGCAACAAGAAGAAAAAACGCGTCCGGGAACGCACCGGCACTGGCGGCGTGAGCACGGAGACGCGTCACGCGTTCGAGATGCCCACCGCGCCCGTGAAGCGCGAAGTCACCATCGGCGAGACCATCACGCCGCAGGAGATCGCGCAGAAGATGGCCGTGAAGGCGACCGAAGTCATCAAGACCATGCTGAACATGGGCGTGATGGCCACGATCAACCAGCCGATCGACCAGGACACTGCGATCCTGATCGTCGAAGAGATGGGCCATACCGCGAAGGCGCTCAAGGCCGACCAGGTCGAAGAAGATCTGCAGGGCGAACAGGCGCCCGAAGACGAACAGCCGCGTCCGCCCGTGGTCACCGTCATGGGCCACGTCGACCACGGCAAGACCTCGCTGCTCGATTACATCCGTCGCGCGAAAGTGGCCGCGGGTGAGGCGGGCGGCATCACGCAGCACATCGGCGCGTACCACGTGGAAACGCCGAAGGGCATGATCACCTTCCTCGACACCCCGGGCCACGCGGCGTTCACCGCCATGCGTGCGCGCGGCGCCAAGGCCACGGACGTCGTGGTGCTGGTCGTCGCTGCCGATGACGGCGTCATGCCGCAGACCATCGAAGCCATCCAGCACGCAAAGGCGGCCGGAGTGCCGATCGTCGTGGCGGTGAACAAGATCGACAAGCACGACGCGGATCCCGATCGCGTGCGCACCGAGCTCTCCAAGCACGAAGTGATCGCGGAAGAGTGGGGCGGCAACAACATCTTCGTGCCCGTGTCGGCCAAGACCGGCCAGGGCATCGATCAGTTGCTCGACGCCATCCTGCTGCAATCCGAAGTGCTCGAACTCAAGGCTCCGACCGACGGTCTCGCGACCGGCTTCGTGATCGAAGCGTCCATCGAGAAGGGCCGCGGCGCCGTTGCCACCGTGCTCATCAAGAAAGGCACGCTCAAGCTGGGCGATCCGATCATCGCCGGCCATGAGTTCGGCCGCGTCCGCGCCATGTTCGATGAGAACGGCAAGGCCGTGGACACCGCTGGGCCGTCCATGCCCGTTCAGGTGCTGGGTCTGCAGGGAACTCCGAACGCGGGCGACGAAATCCTCGCGGTGGAGAACGAACGCAAGGCTCGCGAAGTGGCGTTGTATCGCCAGGGCAAGTTCCGCGACGTGAAACTCGCGAAGCAGGCCTCGAAGATGCAGGACATCATGGGTCAGCTCGAGGAGCAGAAGATCGGCAGCATCGCCATCCTGCTCAAGACCGACGTGCAGGGCAGCGCAGAAGCTCTGCGCGATGCGTTGAACAAGCTGTCCACCGAAGAGGTGGCGGTGAAGATCATCGCGAGCGGCGTCGGCGGCATCACGATCTCCGACGTGCAGCTGGCCGCGGCCTCCAACGCGCGCATCCTGGGTTTCAACGTACGCGCCGACGGCGCGGCGCGCGATGCCATGAAGGACGCGGGCCTGGAGCCCAACTACTTCAGCATCATTTACGAAGCCATCGACTACGTGAAGCAGTTGATGAGCGGCCTGCTGGCTCCGGAGATCAAGGAGCAGATCGTGGGTGTGGCGCAGGTTCGCGAAGTCTTCCGCTCGAGCAAGTTCGGCGTCGTTGCCGGCTGCCTGGTGACGGAAGGCGCGGTCAAGCGCAACAACCCGATCCGCGTGTTGCGCGACAGCGTGGTGATCTTCGAGGGCGCGCTGGAGTCGCTGCGCCGCTTCAAGGACGACGCCAACGAAGTGCGCGCCGGCACCGAGTGCGGTATCGGCGTGAAGAACTACCAGGACGTGCGCGTCGGCGATCAGATCGAGTGTTACGCCCGCGTCGAGGTGGCCCGCAGCATCCAGTGATGCGCGGGTAGTTCGATGGCCGGTGGCAAGTCACAACGCCTCGCCCGCATCGAGGGCGAGATGCAACGCGTGTTGTCCACGCTGGTGTCGCGCGAGGTGCGCGACCCGCGCGTGGGCAACGTCACGTTCACGGCCGTGAGCGTGGCGCCCGACATGTCCACGGCGCGTGTGTTCTTCATGCCTTTCGGTGACAAACACTCCCCGGAAGAAGTGGGCGAAGGCCTGAATCGCGCGGCGGGATTCCTGCGCGGCGAATTGGGCCGGGCGCTTTCGCTGCGCCACGCGCCCCGGCTCGAATTCCTGTACGACCGCCAGATCGAAAACGCCGACAAGCTCACGCGCCTCATCGACGGCGCCGTGAAATCCGACCAGACCAAGTAATGCCCAACGGCATCCTCCTGCTCGACAAGCCCCAGGGGCTGACGTCGAACGGTGCGCTTCAGCGCGTCCGCAAGGCCTTTGGCGCGAAGAGCGCCGGCCATGTCGGCACCCTGGATCCCATGGCCACCGGCATGCTGCCGCTCTGCCTCGATGAGGCCACCAAGGTCATTGCCGAGATCGAGTCCGGCGCCAAGGCCTACGATTTCACGGTACAGCTCGGAGCGCGCACGGATACGGGCGATGCCGAAGGGCAGGTGATCGAGAGGCAGCACGTGCCCGTGCTCGACGACGCCTCGCTGGAACGCGTACTGGCCCGCTTTCGCGGACCCCAGCAGCAGGTGCCGCCCATGTATTCGGCACTGAAGCGCGACGGCCGGCCCTTGTACGAACTCGCGCGCCAGGGTGTGGAAGTGGAGCGCGCTCCCCGTGCGATCGAGATCCGTGCGCTCACGCTGACCCGGCGCTCGCCGGATTCCCTGCAGCTCTCCTGCGAATGCACCAAAGGCACCTACATCCGCGTGCTGGGCGAGGACATTGCGCGGGCCCTGGGCACGCTGGGGCATCTCACCCGGCTCCGGCGCACCTGGGTCGCGCCATTCCGCGATATGCCCATGCTGTCGCTGGAGGACGCCCTGGCGGGCGCCATGCCCGGTGGACCGTCCGTGCTCCTGGGCCCGGACACCGCCTTGCAGGCGCTGCCTCAGGCCCGATTGACCGCGGCACAGGTGTCGACCCTGCGGCATGGGCAGGCCGTTCTGCAGCCTGCCGATCCCGATCCGGCGATCGGACAGCGGGTCAGGGCGTATGGACCCCAAGGGGAATTCCTCGGGCTCGCCGAGGCCCTGCCGGGGGGCTGGCTGCAGCCGCGGCGCCTCATGCAATCTTCCGTTTCGTAAACCTATGCTTTGCGGAACCTTTTCTGTAGAATTCGCGCCCGCAAAATACGGCAGAAATCTTACGTTTTGAGGAATGAACCTGATGTCTCTTGCCACTGAAAAGAAAACCGGCGTCGTCGCGCAATTCCAGCGTGCCGCCAACGACACCGGCTCGCCGGAAGTCCAGATCGCGCTGCTCTCGGAGCGCATCAATGGTCTCGGCGAACACTTCGGCGCGCACAAGCGCGACCATGCTTCGCGTCGCGGGCTCGTGAAGCTCGTGAACCAGCGCCGCAAACTCCTCGACTACCTCAAGGCCACCAAGCCTTCGAAGTACCAGGAGGTTGTCGAGCGGCTGGGACTCCGCCGCTAAATCCCCGAACCCCAAGGCCGCGCTTCCTGCGCGGCCTTTTTCGTTTTGTCATTACGCACTCGAAGCATTTGGGCTTCGTGAAGGAAACCAGCGTGAGCGTTCTCAAGAAATCATTCCAATTCGGTCAGCACACCGTCTCCATCGAGACCGGTGAAATCGCCCGCCAGGCTTCGGCCTCGGTCGTGGTCTCCCAGGGCGACACCGTGGTGCTCGTCACCGCCGTTGCCGCGAAGAAGCCCGTGCCCGGCAAGGACTTCTTTCCCCTGACGGTCAACTACATCGAGAAGACCTACGCCGCGGGCCGCATCCCCGGCGGGTTCTTCAAGCGCGAAGGTCGCCCGACCGAAAAAGAGACGCTGACCTCGCGCCTCATCGATCGTCCGATCCGCCCGCTGTTCCCCGATGGGTTCTTCAACGAGGTGCAAGTCGTGGCGCAGGTGATCTCGCTGGATCCGGATATCGACGCCGACATCCCGTCGCTCATCGGCGCCTCCGCCGCGCTGTCGCTGGCCGGTGTGCCGTTCGCGGGCCCGATCGGCGCCGCGCGCGTGGGCTACAAGGACGGCAAGTACCTGCTGAACCCCACCCGCAAGGAACTCACCGAGTCGCAGCTGCACCTCGTGGTGGCGGGCACGGCGAAGTCCGTGCTCATGGTCGAGTCGGAAGCCTCGGGCCTCTCGGAAGAAGTCATGCTCGGCGCCGTGGTGTTCGGCCACGAGCAGATGCAGGTCGCGATCAAGACCATCAACGAGATGGTCGCCGCCGTGGGCAAGCCGCGCTGGGACTGGAAGCCGAATGCCGAGAGCGCCGAGCTCGACGCCGCCGTTGCGGCGCAGGCGCAGAAGGCCCTGTCGGATGCGTACCTCATCACCGTGAAGCAGGACCGTTACGCCAAGATCGGCGAGATCAAGGCTGCCGCCACGCTCGCGCTGTCTGGTGGTGACGCGCCGAAGTACACGGCGGACGCCGTGGACAACGCTCTGTTCAAGCTCGAGAGCAACATCGTCCGTCAGCGCATCCTCAACGGTGAGCCGCGCATCGACGGTCGCAATGCGACCACGGTCCGCCCGATCACCGTGAAGGTCGGCACGCTGCCGCGCACGCACGGCTCCGCGCTGTTCACGCGCGGCGAGACGCAGGCTCTCGTGGTCACGACGCTCGGCACCGGACGTGATGCGCAGATCATCGACGCGCTCGAAGGCGAACGCCGCGAGCCGTTCATGTTCCACTACAACTTCCCTCCGTTCTCGGTCGGCGAGACCGGCATGATGGGTTCGCCCAAGCGCCGCGAAATCGGCCACGGCAACCTGGCCCGCCGCGGTATCGCGGCCGTGATGCCGGACATGGAGAAATTCCCGTACGTCATCCGCATCGTCTCGGAAATTCTCGAGTCGAACGGTTCCTCGTCGATGGCTTCGGTCTGCGGCGCCTCGCTGTCGCTCATGGATGCGGGCGTGCCGATCAAGGCGCCGGTGGCCGGCGTCGCCATGGGCCTCGTGCTCGAAGGCGAGCGCTTCAAGGTCATCACCGACATCCTGGGTGACGAAGATCACCTGGGCGACATGGACTTCAAGGTGGCCGGTTCGAAGGACGGCGTGACCGCGCTGCAGATGGACATCAAGGTCGAAGGCATCTCGCCCGAGATCATGAAGGTCGCTCTGGCGCAGGCGAAGGAAGGCCGTCTGCACATCCTCGGCGAGATGAACAAGGTCATCTCGAGCACGCGCGAGAAGATGTCG
>JBKPPO010000372.1:0-6741 GCA_046733635.1 Pseudomonadota bacterium
GTTGCCGAAGCAGATCAAGCAGGCCGACGTCACGCGCATGTTGTTCCAGCTGCAGATCGTTTCGGACCGCCGCACGCGCGAGCGCGATCAAACTACCTTCACGGCGCTCGAGAACGTGCCGGACCTGATCCCGGCGAACGAGTCGGCCATCGTCGTCGAGGCGCCCCAAGCGGTCCCGGTCGAAGCCGCGCCCGGGGCTCCCGCCGCCGATCCTTTCGCCGAACTGCTGCCGCGGATGTCGCTCGAAATCCGCGCCGCGGTCGACACCACGCTGCAGAAAGAGATCGCCTCGCTGCGCGGCTACATCAGCGGGACTCTCGACAAACATGCCGAGCGCGTCCAGGGCGATCTGTCGGCGCTGTTGCCCGCGCCTCGTGATCCCGGTCTCGACACGCCCACCGTGATTCCCGAGCGCCGCATCGGCGCCATGATCGGCTGGACGCTCGCGGTGCTCGGCATCGCCGCGGCGGGAGTCATGTCGTGGATGTGGTGGAACCGTGGCGGTGAGCTGGCCGCGATGAAGACCGATCTCACCGCGGCGTACACCGAGCTCGAGACCTTGCGAGCGCGGCCCGTGCCGGTAGCGGCCGAAGCCACGGTGGGCGTGGACGCGAACGCGGTGACGCCGGCCGCCGACGCGCCCGATGCCGCCGTCACGGATTCCGCGGACGTGGCGCTGGTGCCGAACGGCGCGGCGATCACGCCGCCCGCGAGTGCTGCGCCCGGTGAACCCGCGGCTGCTTCGGTCAGCGGACCCGTCGACGGCGCAACGGCGCCCGCGATTTCCGCGCCGCCCGCGGCAGCGCCGGCGCCCTCGGCCACCGGAGCCGCCAGTGCCGCTCATCCCGGACCAGCGGCCGTTTCCTCCGAGCGCGCGCCCCTTCACAATCCGGCGCAGTGACCGGCTACCCGCTAGACAACTCCTTCCAACCCCCGCGCTGGCTGCGCGGGCCGCACTTCCAGTCCATCCTGCCGAATCTTCCGTGGCGCATGGCGCGCGTGCGCCAGCGTGCGCTGCCGCTGATCGCGTCCGCGGAGGAACTCGTTCTCGATTGCGGCGATGGCGTGAAGCTGCAGGCTTTCCATTCGAGCCCATCGAAACGCGGCCGCTCGCCCGGCAAGCGGCTCGTCGTGATGCTGCATGGCTGGGAGGGCAGCGCCGACTCCTCGTACATGCTGGCGCTGGGCGCCACCTTGTTCGCCGAAGGTTTCGAGGTCGTGCGCCTGAATCTGCGGGATCACGGCGCCACGCATCATCTCAACCGCGATCTGTTCCATTCCTGTCGGCTTCCGGAAGTCGTGGGCGCGGTGCAGGCGCTGGCCGCGAGATTCCCCGGCCTGCCGATGGTGCTCGCGGGATTTTCGCTGGGTGGCAACTTCATGTTGCGCGTGGCCGCGCATCGCGAAGCGCCGCACCTGCCCATCGAGAGGATCATCGCCGTGTGTCCCGTACTCGATCCGGCGGTGACCATGCTGACGCTGGAGCGGGCCTTTCCCGTCTATCACGGCTACTTCGTGCGCAAGTGGTCGCGATCGCTCGCGAAGAAACAGCTCGCCTGGCCCGACCACTACGACTTCGAGGCACTGCTGCAGGTGCGCAGCCTGCGCGAGATGACACGACAACTCGTGTTGAGTCACACCGAATACCCGACCGTCGACGAATACCTCGCGGGCTACGCGATCACGGGCGATCGTCTGACGACGCTCGCGGCGCCGGCCAACATGATCGTCGCACTCGACGATCCCATCATCGAAGCCAACGACCTCTCGCGGCTCGCGCGTTCACCGAAGTTGCAGATACAGGCGACGGCGCATGGCGGGCACTGCGGTTTCCTCGAGGACCTGCGGGGCGGCACCTGGGTGGACCGCGCCACGGTCAAATTGCTGTCGCGTAACCCGGACAGCTAGGCAGCCCGCGGAGGTTGTGATGAGCTGCTAACAAGGTTGCGGCCACGACCGGAGGTCTCCGATGAATTCTCCCGCTCCGTTGCGCGCCGGTTTGCTGGCGGCGGCCGTATTGGCGTTACTCACGGCTTGCAGCGGCGGCGGTGATGGCGACGACGCGCCGCCCGCGCCCGGACCGCCCGCAGCCGATACCACCGCCCCAACCGTCCCCGGCAACGTCACGGCGGTGGCGCAGTCATCGACGCAGATCCTCGTGACCTGGAGCGCATCGACGGACGCCAGCGGCATCAGTGGCTATCGAGTGTTCCGCAACGGTTCCACCACGGTGCTGAGTACCGTCACGGGCACGAGCTATACCGACAACGGACTGGATCCGGCCACGCAGTATTCGTACACGGTGGTCGCCGTCGATGGCGCCACGCCGGCGAACGTGTCCGCGGCTTCGGCCGCGGTGAGCGCCACCACCGGGGGTACGCCACCCACGGGCGGTCTCGATGCGCGGCCTTCGAACACGAGCTGCCTCGCGGGTGATCCGCCGAGCAGCGCCGTCTCCATCTCCATCACGCGCGCGTTCGCGAATCTGCCTAACTTCTCGCAGCCCATCGCGCTGCTGCAGGAGCCGGGCAGCAATGCGCGCTGGTACGTCGCCGAGAAGACCGGGTCCGTGCGCGTGTTCGACAACGACGCCAGCGTGTCCACCACACGCGAATTCATCAACGTGGCTTCGAGTCTCAATTCCAATCCGGGCAGCTCGAACGACGAGCGCGGCCTGCTGGGCATGACGTTCCATCCGAACTGGCCGGCGAATCCCCGCGCCTATCTTTTCTACACGGGCACATCGGGCGGACTCGTGGATCGGGTGTCCGAGTTCCGCAGCACGGATGGCGGCGCAACCCTGGACGTGAACACCGAGCTGCAGCTCCTGAACGTCGCCGACCCCGCAGGCAATCACAACGGCGGCAACATCGCGTTCGGTCCGGACGGCTTTCTCTACGTCGGAATCGGCGATGGCGGCGGTGCCGGCGACCAGTTCGGCACCATCGGCAACGGCCAGAACCTGCAGACGCTGCTGGGCAAGATGCTGCGCATCGATGTGGCGAATGCATCGCAAACCACGCCCTACACCATTCCCGCCGGCAATCCGTTCGCGGGCAACGCGCGCTGCACCGGAGGCACGGGCACGGCGAATTGCCCGGAGATCTACGCCTACGGTTTCCGCAACCCCTGGCGCTGGAGCTTCGACCGCGTGAGCGGCGAGCTCTGGCTCAACGACGTCGGCCAGGGCGCCCTCGAGGAAGTAGACAGGGTGGTGCTCGGCGGCAACTACGGCTGGCGCTGCTTCGAGGGCACCAATACCTACAACAGCACCTGCGGCAGCAATCCGAACCCGCTGCCGCCCGTGGCGCAGTACGGCCGCAGCCAGGGATTCTCGACCACGGGTGGATTCGTCTATCGCGGCAGTGCGATTCCGGCCCTGCACGGACGCTACGTGTTCGGCGACTTCGGCGGCGCGCTCTGGCACATCGCGCGCGACACCACGCCCACGGTGACGTTGGGAAACGGCCAGAACACCGGCCTGCAGATCGTGTCCTTCGGCCAGGATCTCAACGGCGAGCTCTACATTGTGCATCTTGGCGGCACCCTGCACCGCCTCGGGCAGGGCAGCGGCGCCGGCCGCCAGATCCCGAACAATCTCTCGCAGACGGGCTGTGTGAACGCGTCGAATCCCGCGCAGCCGGGCAGCGGACTCATTCCTTACGCGCCGAATGCGCCGTTCTTCTCGGACAACGCGGTGAAGACGCGCTGGCTGGCGCTGCCGGACGGCCAGCGCATCGTCGTTGGCGCCAACGACGATCTCGATTTCCCGAACGGCAGCGTGCTCGTGAAGAACTTCAGGCTCGGCACCACGCTCGTGGAGACGCGGCTGTTCATGCGCCACAACGACGGCAACTGGGCCGGCTATACCTATGAATGGAACGACGCAGGCACGGAGGCCACCCGCGTGGTCGGCGGCAAGATCGTCCAGAAGGCTGGCCAGACCTGGCAGTACCCCAGCGAAGCCCAGTGTCTGCAATGCCATTCGTCGGCAGCCGGACGCACGCTCGGTCTCGAGATCGGCCAGCTCAACGGAGACTTCGGTTATCCCACGGGCCGCACGGCGAACCAGCTCACCACGCTGAACTCCATCAGCGTGCTCACGCCCGCGCTCACGCAGACCCCCGCCCAACTACCCGTGATCCCCGATCCCTTCGGCAGCGCGCCGATCGGCCAGCGCGCCCGCGCGTGGCTGCACACCAACTGCGCGAACTGCCATCTGCCTTCGGGTCCGGCGCCGTCGAACCTCGACTTGCGTTACACCACGGCGCTCGACGCGACCCACAGTTGCGATGTCGCACCCACGCAGGGCGCGCTCGGCATCGCGGATGCGCGGCTCATCGCGCCGGGCTCCGCCGCGCGTTCGGTGGTGATCGCGCGCGTCAATCGCACCGGCGCCGACGCGATGCCGCCGTTGTCGCGGCATCTGATCGACACGGCGGGCGTGCAATTACTCACGGATTGGGTGAACGGTCTCACGAGCTGCAACTGAGCTCGCGCAGCGGCACGTGTCCCCGGAAGGCGCGCGAGCCCGCGGGCTCGAGGCCGTCTTCGATCTGCAAAGCGAAGCGAACCGCGGAATCCTGGCTCAGTCGTTGCTTGAGGCGCTCTATGCGCGGGAAGGCGCCGGGCTCTACGGCTTGATGGAACTCCGCCCAGCGCGCGACGCCGATGAATACCGCGTCGGCGAGCGTGGGCTGCTCGCACAAGGCGAAGGGCGTCGCATCTCCCAACATTGCTTCCAGCCTCCGATGCCGGTCGTTCACCTGCTCACGACCATATCGGCGCAGCGCGCGCTGGTATTCGGGTTCGGGTGGCGCCATCTCCATCGCGGACCACAACGGTGAAAATGCTCCCGTGAAACCCGTGTTCACGAAGGCGATGAACTGATGCAGGCGATGCGACTCGCGAGTTCCCGGCGCAAAGCTGATCCGCCGCGCGGTATCCCGGAGTTCGAGCCAGTGCGCGATCGCCAGGGTTTCGGAAACCACCTGTCGTTCGGGCGTCACGAGCACGGGCGTTTCCTGCCGGCCGTTGAGCCGCGTGAACTCCGGTGTGAGCAACTCTTCCACCATCTTCACGCGGCACAAACGATACGGCTGACCCAGCCACTCGAACGCTGCGATCAGTCCCATCGAGCTTCCCAGCGGATGCCCGTAGACGAGAATCGGCTCCATAATCACCTCCATTGCGAATGCGCTCATGGTGGTGCCGCGCGTTGACCGCCGGTAGTCATCGCAATCGAAACCCAAAGTCCACGTGGATAGACGATGAAACCCATCGATCCCGCAGATCTCATGCTGTTCGCGCGCGCGGTCGAGGCTGGCGGATTCGCGCCGGCGTCGCGCCGTCTCGGCGTTCCGAAGTCAACGCTCAGCAAGCGTGCCGCGGCGCTGGAGGCCCGGCTCGGTGTGAAGCTGATCCTGCGCAGCTCGCGAAGCTTCGAACTCACCGACGTGGGTCGCGAGGTTTACGAACGGGCGCGCGCGGCGCTCGCCGAGATCGAGGGTGTGGAGCTCGCCGTACGCAGCCGCCAGATGGAGCCTTCCGGCCGCGTGCGCATCACGGCGTCGCTGCCGACCGTGCAGATGCATCTCGCACCTCATTTGCCGGAACTGGCACGGCGATTCCCCAAACTCGAGATACAGGTGCATGCCAGCGACCGATTCGTCGATCTCGCGCAGGAAGGTTTCGACATCGCAGTGCGCAGCCATTTCGCGCCGCTGCCGGATTCGGATCTGGTTCAGCGGGTGCTGGAGAGGGAACCCATTCTTCTGATCGCTTCGCCGCGATACCTCGAACAGCGCGGCGTACCCTCTTCACCCGAATCGCTCGCGGGTCATGACGGCCTTTACATCAGCATGGCGATGAAGCCCTGGACGCTTCGTCATCACAGGCGCAAGCCCTGCGAGGTCGCGCCGATTCCGCGGTTCGTCGCCGACGAGTCCACGGTTTTGCTGAACTGCGCGATCGCAGGCCTGGGCATCGTGCCGCTGCCGCAGAGCCTCTGCGCGGCGGCGTTGCAAAAGCGAAGATTGGTGCGCGTATTGCCCGGATGGACGGCCGGCGAGGTGACGACCACGCTGCTCACGACCCATCGACGCGGCCAACTGCCGGCCGTGAAGGCCGTCATGGATTTCCTGGTGTTGCGCGCGGGCAGTTAGGCCGTACGCTTCTCGTCGAACTTCACGATGGCCTTGCCGCTCGTGACGGTGACTTCGCCTTCGATGCGCGCGCCATTGGCGATGGCCAGCACCTTGGCGGTGATCTCGCCCTTGATCACCGCGCTGGCGCTGATCTCGAGCTTGTCTTCCACGTAGATCTTGCCGGTGACCTTGCCCGCGAGCACGGCCTGGCGGGCGCTGATGTCGCCTACCCAGTCGGCGGACTTGCCCACGCTCAGCGTGCCGCCGACCTTGCCGTTGCCTCGCACCTGGCCCGAGACCATGAGCGGGCCGCGGGTCTCGACGTCGCCGACGACAGTGGTGCTCTCCGAGATGACGGTGGGCGACATGCCCAGTCGATCGGCCAGCCGGCGCTTCGGTTCTTCGCTCATGGTCCTCTCCGGTACGGTTCCGTGATTACAATATAACCATGAGGTCCACACGCACTCTCGTGATTTCGGTCCCACAAATGCGGTTGGCGATGTCGCTGCTGCTCCTGTCGCTGTTTGCATTCACTGGTTGCAGCCGCGAGAAGGGCGACTGGCGCTCGGCGCAAGCCGCGGACTCGCCCGAGTCC
>JBKPPO010000373.1:0-15900 GCA_046733635.1 Pseudomonadota bacterium
GCTCGTGAACTCGCGTAGGGCGAACTCGCGCGCACGGCGCCCGAGCAGCTGACGGTCGCCGTCGACCTGCAGCAGGCTGCGGATGCCTTCGCGCATGTCATCCACTGAGGTGGCGACACGCCCCAGGGGCACGCGCTGCACGAGCCCGTCCGGATCGAAGAACGTGACCACGGG
The DNA here is from genome assembly GCA_046733635.1 of Pseudomonadota bacterium. Lineage (GTDB taxonomy): Bacteria > Pseudomonadota > Gammaproteobacteria > Steroidobacterales > Steroidobacteraceae > CADEED01. The sequence continues at coordinate 175 of JBKPPO010000373.1, forward strand.
CACTCCCCGGATCCACGCCTGAAGGAACGTGTTCGGAAAACCTTCGATCGCCGACGTGTTCAGAAAGACCTTCGCGCGGTCGAACAATGCGCCACTGTCCCGATACCGCACGGGCCCGAGCATGGTGACGTTGGGCAGCCGCGCGGCGGCCGCCATCACATCATCGAAGTAGGTCTGGCCACCCGGCATCGGGCCGCCCGCGAGCGTGAATTTCACGTGGGGAAGCTGGCGTGCAAGTTCCAGAGCGAGCTCCGGCCGCTTGAGCGAGCGCAGATTGCTCACCCAGAGCACGTCGATGTCCTTCTCGGGGGGGTTGTCACCCGCCGGCGGGATCCGGGGCTGCTCGACCATCATGTTGATCACATGACTCTCGATGCCGTGGTTCTCCCGCAGCATCTGCGCCTGCCGTTCGGTCTGGGCGGCCACGAGATCGGCGCGCCGCAATCCATAGTTGTAGAGCTTGCGGTCGCGCCAGAACTGGATGCGCCCATGCTCGCGCTCGCAGTCGCTGTCGGACGCCACGCGAAAGATGAACTGCTTTCCCATCGAACGGCTGAACCAGCCCGTGAAGCCGGTGTTGGCGCCCGCGGGCGACTGATAGTAGACGTCCGCATCGGCGGCCATGAGCGCCGACAGGAGTTTCGTCGCGCGCGGATGGAAGAACCGCAATCCGCGGATGCCGCCATTGCGCGTATGCGCGGCGATCGCGGTGATGCCTTCGTGCACCCGGCGTTCACCCTGCCCTTCATCGTGCACGATGATCGATACGTCATGGCCGAGGTCGCGCCACGCGCGCGCGAGCAACACATGCTGGATGGCTTCGCCACCGATGTACTTCGGATCGCCCTCGCCCGACAACATGCCGTACGAGTCGAGACCGACGATGCAGATCTTGCGCGTGCTCAAGCGCGCCCTCCTGCCTGTGTCCAGCCATAGGGATCACGCCGCACCTTCGGCAACTTCATCACGGGCGCACGCTCCGGCACCACGGCCGGGCTTTCGTTCACGCAAAGAACCAGTCGCATCACAGCTCCGCCATACATCCAGAAATAAAACCAGGGTTTGTAGAGCTCCACGAAGAAGATCGCGGTGCACACGCCCACGCCACCCAGCACGAACGCGATGAGCTGGCCGCGATACGGAGGCTGGGCGATCGCGGAGGCGCGGCGCGCGCGGCCGATCGCGGAGAACAGTAGATAGGCGGCTCCCACCAGGCCGACCAGGCCCAGGTTGAACCACATCGCGAGATAGTGGTTGTGCGGCGAGTAACTGAACGGCATGGACCAGTACACGTCCCAGCCGAAGCCGGTGATGAAAGTGACCGGGTACTCGAACATCACGCCGAGCGCCGTGGCCCAGATGTCGCTGCGTCCCGACGACGCTTCGCCCACGTCGATCGAACCGGTCTGGCCGATCATGCGTTCGGCGAGCAGGCCACCGTAGGGCGACAAGGCGACGAACAGGACGAGCAGCACCATGGCGCCGAGGCCCCAGGTCATCACGCGGCTGTAGGAGACGAGATGCCGGTACAAGTAGGCGCCCACGGCGGCGGTCATCGCGAGGCCCACGAAACCACCTCGGGACGCCGTCATCACGAGTGCGAACGACGATACGAGCGCGGTGCCCAGCCAGAACAGACGACCGATGCCTTTCGACGCGACCGCCGCCGCGATCATGCCGGGCAGGAACATGATGATGAACGCCGCGAACTGGTTCGACTCGCCGATCGCTCCCGAAGTCCTGCCGTCGTCGCGGATGTCGAAGCCCAGGTTGATGTAGCCCATGGCGTCGAGGATGGTGAGGCCGTTCATGATCACCGCCCCGAGCAACAGGCCCTTGATCACCTTGACGGCATCGTCCGCGGTACGGGTACCGAACAGGAACACCAGGAAAAAGATGAAGTGGTCGACCAGCCCGTTCTTGAGCTTGATCGCCGCGTTCATGAGGTCATAGCCCGGATATTCGATGATGAGCGCACTCACGAGCATGGTGATGATGGCGTAAGCGATCAGCACGATGAACGCGCCCTGCATTTGCCCCATGGCCATGATCGACTGGCGAGCCACCACCATCCGCAATGCGATCAGCACTGCGACGAGATAGATCATCAGGTTCTTGGCGGAGAGCCCCGGCATGAGGCTCAGGTCGATTGCCAGCGCGTCGGTCGTGAGGAGGAACAACGCCGCGATGGCGAGGATTGTTGGCATAGGTGGCGCTCAGTACGCGCGATCCGTGCGCACCACCGCGATGGCCGTAGCCAACATGATTTCCAGATCCAGCATCGGCGACCACCGACGCATGTACTCCAGGTCGTACAACACTCGCGCTTCCATTTCTTCTACTCGTGCGGTTTCGCCACGGCAGCCGCGCACTTGCGCGAGACCAGTGATGCCCGGGAGAACCTTGTGGCGCACCATGTATCTTTTGATGAGCTTGCGGTATTCCTCGTTGTGGGCGACAGCATGTGGGCGAGGTCCTACGATGCTCATGGTGCCCTGTAATACGTTAATGAGCTGCGGCAGCTCGTCGAGCGACCAGCGGCGCAGGTGCTTGCCGATGGGCGTTACGCGTGCGTCGTTCTTCGAAGCCTGCGTGACCTTCGCACCGTTCTCGGTCACCGTCATGCTGCGGAACTTGTACACCATGATCTCGCGGCCATCGAGACCGTAACGGCGCTGACGGAACAACACCGGCCCGGGCGAGCTGCGCTTCACGAGGTACGCAATCGTGAGCAGCACGGGAGAGAGAGCGATCAGCGCGAGCGACGCGACCATCACGTCCATGAGCCGCTTGACCAGGCCCCGATATCCGTGGAACGGCGTCTCGCACATCGCAACGACCGGCATGCCCAGGATCTCGCTCGCGCGTTGCTGGATCATGTCGAAGCCCGAGATGTCGGGCAGGAAGTAGATCGATGCCGTCGTATCGCCGAGCTCATTGACCAGCTCGCGAACGCGCGCCACCTGCCCGGGCGGAAGCGCGATGAAGATCACGTCGATGTTGCGGCTGTTCACGAACGCCGCGACATCCGGGAAGCGGCCGAGGAGCTGTGCATATTTCGCGCAGCCCAGGCGATCGCTGCCGCGATCATCGAAGAATCCGGCGACCGAGATGCCGAGTTCGCCATGAGCGGACAGACGGCGAGCCAACTCCATGCTCGCCGGTGTGCAGCCGACGATCACGGCGCGGCGGGCTTGCGCGGCGTCGCGCAGAGTGGCACGCGCGAATTCACGCAACGTCAGCGAGACGATCACCAGCAACATCGGGGTGACGAGCACCCAGGTCACGACCACGCGACGGGAGAAGTCCTCGGAGAACTTGGTCATGTAGCCGAGCGCGAGCAGGCAGGCCACCATGACGGCCCAGCGCAGCAGGAGACTCGTGGCCAGCTCCAGCCGCGGCGAGATGATCTGACGGCTCGAATTCCTCGGCAGTACCGCCAGCGTCAGCGTCGCGGCGAGTATCGAGAGGACGAGGAAGGGCCGATCGAACTCCACGTCATACAGACGCGTGAGCGGGTAGAACATCGCGCCGGCCATGATCGCCGGCAAGGCATCCATGAGCCACAACAAGACGGGCGCGACGAGCGTCGTGCCCCGCTTGAGGTAAATGGGCTGGCTAAGTTGCTCGTGGTATTCGGTGTCGGACACCGATGAAGAATAGAAAAGGGCCGACGCTTTGCACGCCAGCCCTCTCCCTTTGAACCTATCGCCGAACGATTACACGAGCAGCGACATTCTTACTTCAGAGGTTCACTGCACCGACAACGAGGCAGGCGCACTCGGACTGTTCGTTGACATCGTTCCCGACGTCTGCTGGTCGAGCGAATGGAGCCAGTTCTCGAGATTCGAGTAACCGTTCGACGCGATGCTCGCGTGGTTCGAGGGCAGCGTCAGCGTGCGGCGATTCTGACTGTACGAGGGCCAGCCGCCCGCGTTCTTGTTGCAGCGGGAGCTGCCGTTCGACGACACGCAGTTGATCACCCCGCCGTTGCGGTTCTTGACGTGGTTGATGACGCGCTTGTCCACCGAGTCGCGATCCTTGGGTCGCGCGCCGGCATAGGCCAGCACACGGTCGTACACGGCATTGTCCGCAGTGCTGCGCCGGACGAGACCGCCGTTCCAGACCGGGTACGTGCTCGAGTTCAGCAATCCCGAGATGATGTCGCCACCGAAGAGCATGACGACATCACGCGGATAGTTCTCCGAGTTGCCGCTCTGGTACACGCGGCTGCTCGATCCCACCCGGAGGCTGCCACTGGTACGGATGTACACGGCGCCGGTGTCTCGTGCGTACGAGGGCCCCTTGACGAACACGTTGCTGAGCACGGTGTTGCGCGTGGACGCACCGCCTTCGCTTTGCAGATCGAGATCCATGTTGGCGCGGTTGTAGACCAGGTTGTTCACGAACACGAGCTCCGACGCCCGCGACAGCGGATTACGCTCCACGATGTGCGCGAACAGGTTGCCGGTCATCGTGATGCTGCTGCCGGACGAGCGGCCTAACAACACGCCGAAGCCGTGTTTCTCGTAGCCCGAGCCGGACTTGCTGGGATGGATCGACTCGTTGAGCGGCTCCGCGAAGATGTTGTTGGAGAACGTGATGTTGTCGTGCGGGCCCCAGACACTCACCACTTCATCGATTGCCCAGCTGAACGAGCAATGGTCGATGACGATGTTGCGCACGGGCTTGGAGCTCGATCCTTCGATCTTGAGCGAGTCGCGATTCTCGGGATCGGGGCCATTGGTGTCGTCCCCCGCGCGAACGCGGATGTGCTGCACGACGACATCCGAGGCCTGGATCTTGAGGGCGGCGCCGCGGATCATGATGCCCGGCGACGGCGCGGTCTGACCCGCGATGTGGATCTTGCTGTTGCGGATCATCAGGTCCGAGGTGATGCGGATGACGCCCGACACTTCGAATACGCAAGTGCGCGGAGTCGTGCCGTCGATGCAGGCCTTGAGCGAGCCCGAACCGCTGGCATTGAGGTTCGTCACACGGTAGACCGTGCCGCCACGTCCCGCGGGAGTCTCCATGCCGAAGCCCGCGGCGCCAGGTATCACGGGCAACGCATGCGCAGCGGGTGTCGAGAAAAGGGCTATCGACAACGCGCTCGCAGCTAACAACCCGGATGATTTCATGGCTCGGCGGACACTAACAACGGACATTCCTGAATCCCCTAAGAAAAGATGACGATGTTTGTCAGATCGACTTCATGGTCGTGGTGGTGGGAGGGCCTTCCAGACCACCGGCACTCACGGCAACTACCGCGAAGTACCAGATACCGGACTGCAAGGAAGTGAACTCATAACTCGTGGCGTACGGATCGTTGACGAGGACGCTCTGGTCCAGGTCTTCGGCATTCCGGCCGAACTTGATGCGGAAGCCCGCGAGGTCGTCGAGCGGCGAACCGTCCACCTTCGAGGGCGGCAGTTCCCAGCGCAGCGACGCCACACCCGTGGCGGCCTCGTTCGCAACGTCAGCGAACACGGTGATCGAGAATGGCGCGCTCTCGGTACGGCGCGCGGCATCGGCCACGACGATCGTGATGGACTCGTAGACGCCTTCGTCATTCGGACCCGGCGTGCCACTCAGGCGGCCCGAGGTCGGATCGAGGCTGGCCCATGGCGGGAGGTTGGTGCCGCTGAAGCTCACGGCATCGCCGTCCGGATCGCTGGCCGTGGGCTGGAAGACATAGGTCTCGCCCACGCGTGCGTATTCGCCTGCGGTGCCGGACAACGCCGGCGCGCGGTTGGCTGCCGAAGCCGCCGGCGTCGGGGGCGTCTGGACTTCCTGTCCGTCATCGGAACCGCCGCCACCGCCGCATCCGTGGAAAGCTAACGGAGCGGCAAGTAGGAGCAAACTGACGAGACCTTTCGCGTGTCGAAGCATGATTGTCGGAATCCTCTGGCCCGATCTGCCGGGCGCAGGGAGGATTTAGGATTCCGACGGAAATGCTTTCAACGTAATGGGGGAAAACTGCCCGAAGAGGCTGACGTCGCCAGTCAACGACAAATGAGCCTTTTCAAAGAGTTACGCGCCCCTGCGAGAATTCCGCCCCCTGCAGAACTGTGAACTGGCCCCACGGACGTGCATTCGGAAAGCAAAAAAAGAGAGGGCGTATTCCCACGCCCTCTCTCATTTATATGCCCATGGAGCCCGGAAGCCCTACCAGCAGATTCCCTCGTACCGGCACCGGAGCAGGTCCCGGTTGGGCAGGTTCACCAGGTCGATGAGGTAATGGTCCGGACGCACCTTCTGCTGGAGCGCATCGTTGAGCGCCGACTGCTGCAACCCCACGAGGATGACCTCCGAAGGATCCAGCATCTCGGACATGCTCGAACACATGAGCGACTTCAGGTGCGGGATGTTGGCATCGATGTAGCTGCGGTTGGCGCCTAACAAACGCGAGAGCTGCACTTCGGGATCGAAGATCCGCAGCTCGCATCCCTCGCCTAACAACCGCTTGGCGACCAGCACGAGCGGCGATTCGCGCAAGTCGTCGGTGCCCGTCTTGAAGGACAGGCCCAGCATGCCGACCTTGGGACGGCCCAGCTTCAGGATCTTGTCCACCGCATGATCGATGTGCACGCGATTGCTCGCGAGCAGACTCGAGAGCATGGGCAGCACGATGTCGTTCTGCTTCGCGATGTGCGTGATCGCGCGCAGGTCTTTCGGCAGGCAGGAGCCGCCGAAAGCGAAGCCGGGCTTGAGGTAGGCAGGCGAGATGTTCAGGCGCTGATCGGCGCACACCAGGCGCATCACTTCGTGTGAATCGATGCCCAACGCCTGCGACACGCGTCCGATCTCGTTCGCGAACGTGATCTTCATCGCGTGGAACGCGTTGCAGCTCATCTTGAGCGTCTCGGCCACGCGGATGTTCGTCATGAGGAACTTCGCCTCGAGGTGCTGGAACACCTCGCGCACCGAGTTGACCGCCTGTTCGCAATTGCCGCCGACGATGGTGTACGGCGGGTGATCGTAGTCGCGGATCGACGAACCTTCGCGCAGGAACTCCGGCTGGAAGCACAGTCCGAAATCCACGCCGGAGCGTTTGCCGCTCGCGCGTTCGAGGATGGGCTCGATCTTGTCTTCCACGGTTCCGGGCTGCACCGTCGAGCGGATCACGAAGGTGTGGAACTCCTTCTTGTCCTTGAGCGCGACGCCGAGCTGCTCCGCGAGGCGCAGGATGTACGTGAGGTCCTGGCTGCCATTGGGCGCCGAAGGCGTGCCCACGCAGATGAACGAGAGTTCGGTTTCCCGCAGCGCCTGCGCGGCGTCGTTGGTCACCGACACGCGCCCGGAGTCCACCACGTCACGCATCAATTCCTGGATGCCCTCTTCCAGGATCGGCGACTTCTTGTTGCGGATCAGGTCCAGTTTGACCGGATCCACGTCCACGCCGACGACCTGATGGCCATCGCGCGCGAGGCAAGCCAGCGAAACGGCGCCCACGTAGCCCAGACCGAAAATGCTGATGCGCTTCACCGTCGCCGGCTTGCGACTGCGCTTCAGCAGCGGCGCATCGGCACGCGGCAACGTATCCGTGGAATCGTCCACGACGCCGAGCGCGGTCAGTTCGGGCGTGCCCGCCTCGCCATCACCTTTAGTAGTAAGCACTTTCGTTGCGTTCCTTGGAGCGGTTGAGGGCGACGCCCAGAAGATTCATTTCGCTGAGCACTTCCTTGGCGCCGCGGAGCATGGCGCGTCCGCTCTTGCCTTCGGACACCACGAGCAGCAACGAATCGAACTGCGGCGCGAATGCGAGCACGTCGTCCGAGGCCAGCAGGGGCGGCATGTCGAAGATCACGATGCGGCGCGGGACTTCGCGCTCGAGCGCGCCCAGGAACTCGCCCATGCGCGGGCTGTTCAGGAACTCGGACGAATGCTGGAACGCGCGCGCGTTCGGGATCACGCCGAGACGCTCGGACTGCAGGTTGTAGACCACCTCGTCCAGCTCGGCCTTGCCGAGCAGGTAATCGGACAGGCCCTTCTCGAAGCTCATGCCCAGGTAATTCGCTACCTGCGGACGCTGGAGGTCGAGATCGACCAGGAACACCCAGGTGTTCACGTCCTGCGAGAGCGCGAGCGCCAGGTTGATGGCGGTCATGGTCTTGCCCTCGCCCACGGACATGCCCGAGACGGCGATCGAGTTCCACTTGTGCATGTCGAGCCGGCGCAGCACGCGCGTACGCAGGATCTTGAACGCACGCAGGGCCGCCACGTCCGAGACGGCGGGCAGGATGCACTGCCGTTCCATCGCGCGGGCATCCACGCTGGCCTGCTTGAATCGGCGCGCCTGCTGGAGTTCACCGGGCTGCGCGCTCAATCGGCGGACCCGCTGGCGCACGAGGCTCGCGGATTCGATCGTGTTGGGGCGCTCGGCGCCGCGCTCGGCGGCGGGTCGGTCAGGCGACCGCTCCGCGAAGCCCCGGCGGATCGCGTCTTCCATCGTTGTGCTCATGTTGGGGTCTCTCACGTCAGAGGTAGTTCTTGATGAAGGTGAAGGCGATCCACACGCCGACCACGCCGCTGGCAGTGGCGCTCACGAGCCGCCAGGCGCTGCGCCGGCGGGACCGGGAATTGCGGATGTCGGGAATCGCGACCAGCGGCGACACCGAGAGGAGTTCGCGAATGTCGCGCGCGCCGCGCACCTTGGGGTCCAGCGCTTCGGCGGCGACGGTGACCGTGAGGCCGAGGACGACCGCTGCGACCAGACCGATCAGCAGCAGCGCGAAGCGCTGCGGCTTGGACGGCCCGGCCGGCATCATGGGCTGTTGAACGAGCCGGAACTCGTCGGCGCGGCCGCCGACGATGGCGGACTCGCTGACCTCGGCATCCATCTGCCGGTTCAGGAGCTGCTCGTACTTCGCACGCATGGTCGTGAGGTCGCGCGTCATGTTCGCGTACTCACGTTCCACCTGCGGCGCGGCCGTCACGTTCTTCTCGAGGCCGTTCATCTTGGCCCGCAACTCCGCGTTCTGGGCCATGAGGCTCGCGAGCTGGCTGTCCACGGCGTTCAATTGCGTGCGCAGCTGCATGCCCATCGGCGTGCCGTCGGCCATCGCGACGTCGCCGCGCTCGCCGTTCTTGATCCGCGTTTCGAGCGTCTCGATGTCGCGCTGCAGGCGCTTGATGTCGGGATGCTCCGCGCCGTACCGCTGCCGCGACTCGGCGAGCGTCGCGCGCTTCGCGTTGAGCTGTGAGCGCAGGCTGGTGCCCGCGCCGGCGCTCGTGCCGTACTTGACGCTGTCGATCTGCCGGCGCAGCGCCACCATGTCCGGGTGACCCTCGTCATAGCTGGAGCGCATGCGCGCGTATTGATCCTCGAGCTGACGCAAGCTGCCGGCTTCCGTACCCTGCGTACGCGCGGCTTCGAGCTGCGCGGCGAGGAATACGCGATCCTGGCGCAGCGATCGCATCTGCGTCTCGTTGGCCGCGAGCTGGCTCTCGGCGCGGTCCATCATCGACATGTTCACTTCGGTGAGCTCGGGGAGCTGGCCGTAGTTCGCGCGCTTGAACTCGGCGAGCTTGGCTTCGAGCTGCGCCACGCTGCCGCGGACACGCTCGGCTTCCTTGGAATAGAACTCCGCCATGTTGGTCGCACGGCCCTGGCGTTGACGGCGGTGTTCCGCGAGGAACGCGCCGACGAGCCACTGGGCGCCAGCCTGGGCCTTCGCCGGCACGAGGTGGTCGAACGACAAGCTGAAGGCGTCGACGACCTCTCGTTCACGGCCGGTGCGCGGATCCAGGATGGGCGTGGTCACGATGTTCACGCTGATGTCGCGGCGCATGCGCTTGATCATGGCGCCCTGGTCGTCGGCGAGGTCGGGATACAGATCGTGCTCCTCGCTCATCCTGCGGAGGTTGGAATCGGTGAGCACGATGCCCGTGAGGTTCTTCACGTACTGGTCGGCGTAGCTCGCGCCGCCCGCTTCCGACATCGAAGCCGTGCCGTTCGGCTCGTTGATTTCGACGAGCGCCGACGAGGTGTACACGTCGGGCAACGCGATGGAGAGCAGGATGGCCAGCACCGCGATCGGTATCGCGACGCCGAGCAGCAGCGCCTTGCGGCGCGCGATGGCATGCAGGTAGTTGGAAAATTCCGGATTCTGATCGGAGTCCATTGACGTTCCTCAGCGGCGACGCTGCAAAGGTTGATAGGTGACTGAAATCATCGCGCCACTCGAAGTGGCGTCGTCGGCGTCGTTCTCGAATTCCTGCCAGGTGTAGTCGTAGGCCACGCGCAGCGAGAATTCCTCCTGCCAGAACCACTGCAGGCCGATGTCGCCGGTGGCGTAGGTACGCTCGGTGAAGGTCGAGAATCCCGAATCGTCGAGGTCTTCGTCATGCGTGCCACGCAGGCCCGCGACCAGACTGAGACGCGGCGTCATCGCCCGGTTCCAGCGCAGACGGACCTGATCGCGCGAAACGATCACGCCGGCCGAGGAAGGTCCCACGCTGCGCGAACCATCCAGGAACAGTTCGTTGCGGCCGATCAGGAAGTTCACGCCCGCGCCCGCGAGCCAGGCGGTCTCGCTCGAACCATCCAGCAACTCGACGTTCTGCGCGCCGATGCGGAAGTACGAACGCGTCTCCGCGGCCGTGATGCGGTCCCACTGGAGCTCGCCGCCAAAACCATCGCGCGCATCCTGCTCGTCGATCTCGTACTGCGCGCCGCGCAGCCGGAACGTGAACGAGTTGCGCTCGGAGAGTCGCGTACGGAGCCCGGCCGTGACGTTCGTGGTGTTGTAGTCCACCTGCGCATCGGAGACGCGCTCATCGAAACTCACGTCGGCATACGAAGCCTCGAACTGGAGCTCGTTGCGCTGGGACACGTCGAAGTTCATCGACGGACGAATTTCGAAACGCGTGCGGCGGTTGTCGACGAACGTGCGGCCGGCATCGCCGAGATCCGGCTCGCCGAGGTCGCCGCCCGTATCCACGTCCGGCAGTTCACTGTTGACGATGTCCTGCTGCGCGAACTCGCCGCGCAGCCGCGAATTCACGCGCTGGCCGCGATGCTGCCAGTCGAGATTCGCGAAGTAATCCACCGCATCGAGATCGGTCTCGTCGGGGAAATACGTCGCGCGCACCCGCGGCGTGAAGCTGAACTCGCTCGTCTGCGTGAGCGTGCGGAGCTCCATCTCCGCATCGACGAGCGGACCGGAGACGCTGATCTCGGTACCCGGCTGCGTCATGCGGTAGTTGTCGTCGTAGAGATAACCCGCCTCGATGCGCGGATTGAATTCCCACGGGGCGGCGATGGCGGGCGCGGCCACCAGGCTCATCGCGATTGCGCCGAGCGCAACGCCTGGCGAAGCGACGCGAATCGACATGCCACGCGCTTTCAATGCGTGCCTCACGGCGGCGCCTGTTCTCAATGCGTGCCTCACGGCGGCTGTTCTCAATGCGTGCCTCACGGCGCCTGTCTTCAATGCGTGCCTCACGGCACGACCACCACGTCGCCCGCCTGCAGGTCGATGTTCTGATCCATCCTGCGACCCTTGACGACGTCGTTGTAACGGAACGGCAGCGCCTGTTTGCCCGCCGTGGTCCGGCGCAGCACGACGATGTCGCCGAGCGCGGCGAACGGCGTGGTGCCGCCGGCCATCGACAGCGCCTGCATCACGTCCACGCTGGGGTTCATGATGAACTCGCCGGGACGATTCACCTGGCCGATGACGTACACCTTGTTGCCCTTGATCTCCTGGATGGAGACGGTGACGACCGGGTCGGAGATGAACTTGGCGAGACGCTGGCTCATGAGCTTGTTGATGTCCGCCACGGTCTTGCCCTTGGCATCCACCTCACCCACCAGCGGGAACGAGAACGAACCATCAGGGCGAACCAGCGCCGGGCGCTGCAGATCCGGCTCCTTCCACACGCTGATCGACAGCATGTCACCGGGTTTCACCGTGTAGTTGGCATCCTGCGCCACGGCCCCTGTGGCCCAGGCGAGCGCCACGATGACGCAGCAGGCCAGCAGAAACTTCTTCATGTTCTCTCTCCAAGCAGATTGTCGTAAGCGGCGAGCAAGCGAGGGGCCTCGTGTTGCCACGAGAGCACACGTTCCACGCGATCGCGGCCGATGGCGCCCATATGGGCGCGCTGGTCTTCGTCAGCCAGCAGCGCAACCATCTTCTGGGCGAGATCGGCGACGTCGTTGGGACGCGCGTACCAGGACGCGTCGCCCGCCGACACGCGTCCCTCCGTCAAATCGAATTGCACCACCGGCTTGCCGAGCGCCATGTATTCCATGATCTTGTTCATCGTGGATCGGTCGTTCATGTCGTTCGCGCGATCGGGATTCACGCAGATGTCGGCGGTGTTCAGCATCTCGAGCAGTTCGGCATCGGGTGCGCGGCCGGTGAACGTCACGTAGTCCGCCACGCCGAGCTTCTTCGCGAGCTCGCGCATCGCGGGTAGTTCGGTGCCGCCGCCCACGAGTCCGAATTGGATGTCCTGGCGGCCGAGGCCGTGGACGATCTGCTGCACGGCCTGCAGCAGCAGATCGATGCCTTCCTGCTTGCCCATGACGCCCACGTAACCCACCAGGTATTTGCGGCCCTTCTTGAGCGCCGGGTTCGGCGGCACGATCTTCATGCGCGACAGATCCGGACCCGAGCGCACGACGAACACGTCCTTGGGATTCTTGCCGCCGCGCTCGATCGCGATGCTGCGGTAGGACTCGTTGGTGGAGATCACCATGTCGGCGGTCAGGAAGCTCATGCGCTCAAGTGCGATGAGCAGACGGCGGCCCCAGCCCTTCTTGCCGAACTTGGCTTCGTAGAGCTCCGGGTTGATGTCGTGATGATCGAACACGAACTTCTTGCCGAAGAGCTTGTAGAAGCCGCCGAGCAGGAAGATGGTGTCGGGCGGATTGCAAGCCTGCAGCACGTCGAAGCCGCGGCCGAAGGCGACCTTCAGCGAGAGCCAGAATTCCATGGCCAGCGCCACGCTGTACTCGAGCGCGTAACCCAGCACGCCATCGGCTTCCTTCGGAAGCCAGTGGCGATGGATGTGGATGCCTTCGATGTCCTCGAAGCTCTTCTCATATCCGGGCGCCTTGGGGCAGATGATGGACACCTGGTACCCGGCGGCCGTGAGCGTGCGGGCTTCCTGCCAGACGCGGCGATCGAACGGCAGCGGCAAGTTTTCGACGATGATGAGCACGCGGCGCGTCGTTGCCGTTTGCGATTTCTCGACGCCGCCGGTCTGCGGGCGAGCCTCGATGCCGCGCGGTTGCGCGTTGGAATCGCTCGCGCGCGCCAACACGCCTGACTCAGTTCCGCGCGCCAACGCGCCTGATTCATTTCCGCGCGCCAACGCGCGAGGATGGGTGACATCACGGTGCAGGACATTCCGCGCGGGCGAATCGCCCGTGCGCAGGGCCGTACCTGAAATGGACTCGGACACTCGGACTCCCTTGATCAGTGATTCATTTGAGCGCCAGCACCAGGCGACGCAGGTTGCGGTCACCGGGCACGGCTTCGATGGAGAACCCCATGGCCTGCGCGAGCAGATGCATGGGGCGATTCGACCAGAGCATGGAGCCGGTGAGCCGGCGCACGCCCACGCGCTTCGCGTGGCGTATCAGCGTGGACATCAGGATGCGTCCCACCTGCTCTTCGCGATAACCGGAAGCCACGGCCACGCTGAAAGTGGCTTCGTCCAGCGAGTCGGGCGCATAGGCGGAGACGCCGATGATGCGGTCGCCGGCCGCGGTGGCTTCCAACGCGGCGAACCCCATGGCCATGTCCGAACCGCTGCCCGCGATCACCCGATCGAAGAGCATCTCGGTGAGAACGCGCAGCGACTCCGCGTCGCGCTCGCCCGTGTGCGTCAGCGTCATCGCGAATTCCGCGAGCAGGCGACGGTCTCCGGGCGAGATCTGTCGGACGCTGTAAGCACGACGGGACTTCGGCGTGTAATACCACCGTCGCGCGAGCCACCCGCCGCGCACGTTCTGCGCGTGACGCGCGGTGGCGTGTGCGCTTCCGCTTGGCGTGGCTGTTCTCATCGAGCCGTTTTGCATGGGGCGCTAGCCTCGCGTATCGCAAACCATCGCGCCGTCGGAAGGCGTGTGATGCCGCGCCGGAATAAGGATGTCAGGTGGGGAAATGACGACGCCGCCGATGCGGCGTCGTCCGACAAAGTTTTCAGAGCTTCAGACCGAGCAGAAGCTGCAGGTTCTTCTGATAGCCCGGCACCGCGTCGCGGAGCGCCCGCTTGAGCTCGGGATCCCCGTTGCCGGCGATCTGGGCGCGATACTGCGCCAAGGCGTTCTGGTGATAGGCAATCTGGTGAACGATGAAGTTGGCGTCGGTGCGCGACCCGCTCGTCACGGGTACGGAGCCCGTGCGCCCGGGATTCGCCTCGGGAAGCCGCCAACCCTTCTTGCCGGCGAGCTTTTCGAGTTTCTCGAGCGTGGCTTCTTGCTGCGCGCCGATTTTCGCCGCCGCGTCACGCAGCTCGGGCTTGGAAAGGCCCGTCTGTGCGGCGCGCGCATCCAGTACACCCTGGCGCCCGCTCTCCACCGCCGACAACACGAAAGCCGCGTCGTCGGTGGCGGTGAGAGGCTTGTCGAACAGTGGATCCGCCGTCTCGAAGGGGCCATCGCCTGCGCGTGGCTGATCCTTCGGCGGCGGTGCCGTGGGAGTGTCCACCCGGCGAGGCACAGTGGTCTGGCCGGGCGACTCCGCGAGCATCAACATGACCGACAAGGCTTCGAGCATGGATTACTCGCGATCCGTGCGCAGCAGCAGCGCCGTGATCAACGCGACCGCAGCGCCCGCCGCGGCGCCGTACGCGACGGACTTCCACGGGTTGTCATGGACATAGCGATCCGTGGCAACGGCGGCGTCATTCGCCGCGCCTTTGACACGCGCGCTGGTTTCATTGAGACGGGCGCGCGCCTGGTTCACGGTGCGCGTCACGCGAGCACGCACGGCTTCGGCGGCAGCGCCGCCCTCCTCGCCCAGCGTCTTCAGCAACTCTTCGGCTTGCGCGACGATGCGGGTGAGTTCGGCCACGGTGGTGTCCGCAGCGGCGCGAGCGCCGTTCTCGAATTGCTTGGCATGGCTGGTCATGTGCCCTCCTTAGGCGTGATAAATGGTTCGAGCCGACGATAAGGGTATGGCGGCGACGGACCTGTCAGCCACGACCATCCACGCTGCCCTGATCACGCGCCGATCCCTGTGAGCGCGCACTGACAGGCGACTCTGCGGCGACCTGTCGCCGATGTGCGTCGAATGCAGGAGAAACCGCGCCGCGGTCGGCCTCGTCTGACGATGGCTGCATGCGCCGTCCGCGGGCGCGCAGCGCGCGCTGCGATCAGGATTCACGCCGTCGAATGTTTTCGCATTCGCATCGTTTTCCCATCAGGAGTGAATACCTAATGAAGACTTACAGCAGCTGGACTCTGGCAGTGACGGCGGCCGTGGGCGTGTTCGCGCTCGCCGGCTGCAACCAACGTGAATCCGCCAACGAGACGGCGCAGGACGTGACCGAAGCGCGTCAGGACGCCCAGGAGAATGTGGCCGAAGAGCGTCGTGAAGCCGCCGGCGTCGCCACGGAAGGTGCGGAAGACCGCGCCGCCGCCGAGTACGACGTGGCCGTAGCGCAGGCCGATGGCGCTCGCACGGTTGCGAAGGAAAAGTGCGAGACGCTGGGCAGCGATGCGCAGAAGGCTTGCAAGGACCAGGCGGACGCGACGTACGAGTC
>JBKPPO010000374.1:0-16601 GCA_046733635.1 Pseudomonadota bacterium
CCGCGGCAACATGCGCGACCTGCTCTCCGAAGGCCAGGAAGTCATCGTCCAGGTCGAAAAGGAAGAACGTGGCAACAAGGGCGCCGCCCTCACCACCTTCATCTCCCTGGCCGGCCGCTTCCTCGTGTTGATGCCGAACAACCCCCGCGCCGGCGGCGTGTCGCGCCGCATCGAGGGTGAAGACCGCGACCAGATGCGCCAGGTCATGGACGACCTCAAGATCCCCGATGGCATGGGCGCCATCGTGCGCACGGCCGGCGTCGGCCGCGCCGTCGAGGAATTGCAGTGGGACCTCGACAACCTCAAGAACCAGTGGGACCAGATCGACGCGGCCACCAAGGACCGCCCGGCTCCCTACCTCGTGTACCGCGAAAGCGACGCCGTGACCCGCGCCCTGCGTGACTACTTCGGCGACGACGTGGGCGAATTGCTGGTGGACGACGACGCCACCTTCGCCACCGCGCAGGAGTACATGACGCGGTTCATGCCGCCGGAGACACAGCGCAAGCTCAAGCGTTACACCGACGACATCCCGCTGTTCACGCGTTTCCAGATCGAAAGCCAGATCGAGTCGGCGTACGCGCAGAAGGTGGAACTGCCCTCGGGCGGCTCCATCGTCATCAACTACACCGAAGCCCTGGTCTCCATCGACATCAACTCGGCGCGCGCCACGCGCGGCTCCGACATCGAGACGACGGCCACCAACACCAACCTGGAAGCCGCGGACGAGATCGCGCGTCAGCTTCGCATCCGGGACATCGGCGGCCTGATCGTCATCGACTTCATCGACATGGAGTCGTCGAAGAACCAGCGCGACGTGGAAGACCGCCTGCGCGACGCCGTGAAGATGGATCGCGCGCGCATCCAGATCGGCCGCCTCTCGCGGTTCGGCCTGCTCGAGATGTCGCGCCAGCGCCTGCGCCCGTCGCTCAGCGACTCGAGCCACCTCACCTGCCCGCGCTGCACCGGCATCGGCAGCATCCGTTCGGTGGAATCGATGGCGCTCGCCATCCTGCGCCTGATCGGTGAGGAAGCCCGCAAGGACAAGACAGCTCAGGTCGTCGCGCAAGTCCCGGTGGAAGTGGCCACCTACCTGATCAACGAAAAGCGCGAATGGCTGCGCACGCTCGAAGACAAGGGTGGCGTGGAGTTGCTGGTGGTTCCGAACCAGTACATCCAGACGCCGGAGTACTCGATCAAGCGCGTGCGCACCGACGAGACGGACCTCCCGGAAAACAAGGTGCTCTCGTACAAGATGCCGGAGCGGCCCGCCGTGGCCGATCCTTCCGGCACCAAGCAGGAGAAGCCGCAGCTCGAACCCGCGGCCGTGGTGCCCAGCGCGCCGGCCACCGCGGCGCCGGTCGTGGTGCACGTGCCCGCTCCGGCCGCCGTCGCCGCTGCAGCGCCGAGCGTTCCCGCGGGCCTCTCGTTCTGGCAGCGCCTGGCCTATTTGTTCACCGGCAAGCCGCCGGCGGGTACGCAGACCGCGGCTGCCACCGAAGGCCGTCGTGAAGGACGCAGTGATCGTGGCCGCGACCGGGATCGTGGCAGGGATCGCGACCGTGGCCGGGATCGGGATGGGCACCGCCATGGTGGTGATCGCGACCGCGGACGTGATCGCGATGCCCGTGGCGGCGCGCATGGACGTGACCGCGACCGCCACCGCGAGAAGGACGGCGAGCGCAACCGCGATCGCGACCGCGACCGGCCGCGCGACAAGGATGCGGGCCGCCAGGGTAATCGCGATGCGCATCGCGACGCCGCCCACCGCGATCAGGGTCGCGACCAGGCCCGCGAACAGAATCGCGAACGAGACGCCCAGCGCGACGCGGAGCGTGAAAAGCAGCGCGAGCGCCAGCGTGAGAAGCAGCGCGAACAGCAGGCGGCAGCCGCTGCCGCAGCGGCAAATGCCGGCGAAACGACTGGCAACACCGAGGACACGCGCGACGCGCCGGAGGGCCAGGGTCCACAAGTCGAAGGACCGGGCGGCGAAGGACAGCGCGAAGGCCGTGGCCGCCGCGGCCGGCGCCGCGGTCGACGCGGAGGCCGTGGCCGTGAAGGCGCGCCGCAGGATGCCGCTGGCGGTGATTCGGCTGCGGGCAGCGAGTTCGCGCGCGAGGCCTCGCCCGAGGAGCGCGCGTTCCACGCTGCGCAGCGTAGCGACAACGGCAACCAGGCGCCGCGTGAGGCCCGCGAACCGCGTGAGTCCGCTCCGCCGCGCGACGAAGCGCCGCGTGACGCCGGTGGTGGCCACTCCGAGCCGCCACGCGAGTCGCGCCAGGAAGCTTCGCAGGCGCCTCTGGACATCCCGCCGCCGCCGGCTGCCAAACCCTTCGTGGTCTGGTCGTCGACGCCGGGCGGCTCGTCCGACCGCCGCGACGAGTAGTTAGTAACGCCGATCGAAGGCCCGCGGGCGACCGCGGGCCTTTTTCATTTCAGGCCCGCCAACAGCCCACGCGACGCGGCCTCGCACAGATCCAGCACGCGCTCGAAATCCTCCACCCCGCCGTAATACGGGTCCGGCACTTCGGCGTACCGGCTTCCGGGCGCAAAACTCATGAACAACGCCAGTTGCGCCGGCGCTCCGGCGATGCGGCGGCTCTCGAGTTCAGCCAGGTTCGCGCGATCCATGGCGAGCAACAGGTCGAAGCGCTCGAAATCTTCGGGTGCCAACTGTCGCGCGCGCAGTCCCGAGAGGTCATACCCCCGCCGGCGCGCCGCCGCGATGGTGCGACGATCCGGTGGTTTGCCCACGTGGTAATCCGCAGTGCCCGCGGAATCGATTTCGAGCTTCAATGAGAGGCGTTCTCGTGCGGCAATGGCGCGCAACACGCCTTCGGCGGTGGGTGAGCGGCAAATATTTCCGAGGCACACGAAGAGGACTTTCATGCACGCATGTTGCCTTCACGCCGGCCATGGAGCGAATCGCGCGAACCGCCGCGATGTGCCGGTCCCGGCGCATCGCGTGACGATGCGCACACTTCGAGCCAAACGATCGCCTCTGACGCCGCCCGGCGACGGTCCGCGACTCCCCACCCTCTAACCGCATGGGTATAAGACGGTATGCGCCACCTCGTTCAGAGCCTGACTCTCGCGGGAATCACCATGCTGCTTCTGTCCGCCTGCGGAGGCGGCGGCGGCGGAAGTTCCAGCAGCTCCAGCAGCAGCGGCGGACCGGCGGTCAACGTTCCCCCGGTCGCGAACGCCGGCCCGGCCCAGACCGTCGTGTCGGGCGCTACGGTCACACTCAACGGCTCGGCGAGTTCGGATTCCGACGGCACTGTCGCCACGTACCTGTGGACGCAGACCGGAGGCGCCGGTGTCGCTCTTTCGAGCAACTCGGCCGCCCAACCCACGTTCCCGACTCCCGTGGTCGCCACGGCTACGACCCTCACGTTTTCACTGACCGTGACCGACAACCTCGGCTCATCGAGCACGCCTTCGACGGTGGCGATCACCGTGAATCCCGCACCGGCGGGGAATGTGAACGTCACTGCACGGGTCCGCTATGCGCGCCCGCCTTTCAATACCAGCTTTCCATTCGGCCTCAACTACGCGAATCCCCAGTTTCCGCCCGCGCGCGGCATCGTCGTCCGCGTGACCAACGAATCCAACGGCGCGGAGCTCGGCAGCGGCGCCACCAATGACTCGGGCGAAGTCACGTTCGCCGTCCCGAGCAACACGACCGTGCGTTTCACGGCGATCGCGCAGTTGCTGCGGGCACCCGCCGCTGGCGCGCCTTCCTGGAACGTCACCGTGCGGGACGGCCTGACCACTCCGCCCTATTCGTATGGCGATGCGCCTTTCAACTCGAACGCCGGGCTGCGCACCTTCGACATCCCGCTGGGTATCGACGCGCAGGGACAGGCGAGCATCCGGGCTTCCGGTCCTTTCGCCATCCTCGACTCCATCTACCAGGGCATGCAGCTCGTGCTCGGCGCAGCGCCGAACACGAACTTCCCGGCGCTGATCGTCGACTGGGGAACGCAGGACGTCGGCACATTTTTCACCACCGAACCTCCGCAGCACATCGCGCTCAGCAGCGACCTGACGGAGGACACGGACGAGTTCGACCGCCACGTCATCGCGCATGAATTCGGCCACTACATCGAAGAAAATTTCGCGCGCGCGGACAACATCGGCGGGCCGCACGGCATGGGAGACCTGCTCGATCCTCGCGTGGCGTTCGGCGAAGGTTTCGGCTACGCGTTCGCGGCCATGACGTTCAACGATCCGAACGCGCGTGACAGCTTCGTGCGAGATGTCACACCCAACGATGGCATCGACAATCCCGTGTCCGTTTCCGGTGTGTTCGCCATCGAAACCAATCCGGTGGCGACCGCGGTCGGACCGGACGACGACGTGGGCTGCTGGTGCAGCGAATCCTCCGTGTGGTCCATCCTCTGGGATCTCTTCGATTCCAATCCGGATACGAACGACACACTTGCGCTCGGCTTCACTCCGATCTGGGAAATCCTGGAGGGGCCGCAGCGGACGACGCCGGCCTTCACGACCCTCTTTTCGTTCATCACCGCGCTGAAGGCTGCGCAACCTGCGAACGTTGCGGCAATCAACACGCTGGCTTCCGCGCAGAACATCAGCGCGGCCGCCATCGAGCCCTTCGGCTCCACGGAAACGCGTTTGCCCGCGTCGGTGCCGAACAACGCGGTCTTCCCGTTGTACACGACGGCCACCATCGGTGGCCCGCCGGTGGTCCTGCGAACGGTCAACGACGCGGGCCAGACCAACAAGCTCGGCAATCATCGTTACGTGCGCTTCGAGGTGGCAACGCCGCGCAGTGTCACGATCACGTTATCGAGCTCGAACCCCAGCGCAAGTGTGGATCCGGATTTCACGGTCTGGCGCTCGGGCGTGTTCGTCCGGGCCGGCTTCGACGTCGCCCCCGTGGAGACCGAAACCTTCACCGCCAGTGCCGGCACCTATCTCGTGGATGTGTACGACTGCGACAACGGATGCAGCGGGCTGCCCGACAACATTGCCGGCGGCGACTTCGACCTGACGGTGACGATCCAGTGAGGCCACCGATGCACATTTCGCTTTCCCGGATCCGTCTCGGAACCCTGGCCTTCGGTGCGACGCTGATCATGGCCTGTGGCTCTGCCACCCCGCCCGCCGGGAGCCCACCCCCCTCGGCACCCGCGCCCAGCTCCGAAGCCACTGCGCCGGAGGCGCCGCCTGCGGTTCCATCGCCGCCCCCGGCCGATGTCCGTGAGGCCGTTCATCTGGCCCGGGAGTCGGCGCTCGAGGGCATGAAGCCCGCCATCCGCAGCACCAAGATGACCGTCCCCGTGGACCTGAGTTACCGCTTCTCGGCGGACCCGGTGACCGGCCAGCCCACCGAGCTGCACCTGGCGGCGATACCCCGTGTCGGCGGCTCGAATCTCACGGTGAGCATCAAGAATGAACCCGGGGTACGCGTGGAAGTCGCCCCCGGAGCCGCGAATATCCAGAAAGCCAGCGCCGCAGCGGTCTACCGCAAGCAGATGGCCGTCACCCGGACCGACGTTCGGGCCACCCGGGTGCGCGTCCTGGTCACCATGGATTTCGCGTCGGGCTCCGGGTTCGGGTTCTTCACCATCCCGCTCGAGGGCGCTCCCGACGCCCCGCCCCCCGTCCAAAAGAAAGATTCGGTCAAACAGCACTGACCGCGGTGCAGCGCGGACGCGTAGAATCCGCGCCGTGATTCGCGCGAACACCAGGAAGGTCCGACGGCGCGCCGGCATCCTGCTGGCGTGCGCCATCGCCATTGGCCCACAAGCTCACGCCGCCTGCGTCGGTACGCAGACGGGCGATCTCGCCGCGCTCGAGCACGAAGCCTTCCGCGATCCGGCCAATGCGCTGCCGAAGATCGCCGATGCGCTGGCCGGCTCGACCGACATGCCGCCCACGGGCCGTGCGGCTCTGCATGCGATTGCCGCCGACGCCGCACGCCAGCTCGGCTTCAGCCGGCAGAGCATCACCGAAGCCGACGCCGGACTCGCGTTGCTGCCCGCCGGCGACATGACGGATCTCGCGGTGCGCATGCGGACCGTGCGCGCACTCGTGAGCACGAATGTCGGCGGCATCGACGCCGCCACGATGGAGCTCACGCGCGTCGCCGATGCCGTGCGCGGCCGGCCGCTCGCGCTGGGCTGTGTGCTGCGTGATCGCGGCTGGCTCAACTTCCGCGATGGCAATCCCGACCAGGCGCTCGACGATCTGCTGCGCGCTTATGCGCTGCTGCGCCGGCACGCGTCGCGCGAAGAAGCGATGGTCGCCGCGGGCCGTCTGTCGATGGCGCAATTTTCCGTGCGCGACTATCCACAGGCGCTGGCGCTCGTCGATGAAACGATCGGATTCTTCCGCGAGACCAAGGCGCAGATCCGTCTCGCCACGGCGCTGGATCGCCGCGCCGCCATCCTGAAAGCCGCCGGCCGTTACGACGAGGCGCTGCTCGCCGCCACCGAGGCGCTGCGCATCCACGAGAACATCGGCGATCGCGTGGGCACCGGTCTCTCGCAGATGCGCATGTGCGGTGTGCAGATCGATCGCAACGCGCTCCAGCAGGCCGCGAGCTGGTGCGATCGCGCCGAGCAGACGCTGAGCCAGACCAGCGGCATGGACGACAACGACTACCGCACGCTCGCCGCACTGCGAGGCCGCCTCTATCTGGCGCAAGGCCGCTCGAAGGAGGCGGTGCTGCAGTTCGATCGCGCGATTGCTCCGGGCGGCGCACAGCCCGCCGACGACATCGCCGAACTCTATGAACTCCGCTCGCGCGCGCACGCGGCCGTGGGCAACTACCCCGCCGCGTTCACCGATCAGGGCGAATACCTGCGGCGCATGCGTGAGCAGGGAACGCTCGACCGCATCCGCGAAGTCGCGCAGCTCCGCGTGCAGTTCGAGAACGACCAGGAGAAGCAGAAGATCGCGCTGCTCGAGAAGGACAAGATCCTGGCCGAGGAAAAGCTCAATAGCCAGACGCGCACCACGCAGCTCGTGGCCATCGCCGGACTCACGGGTCTGGTCACCGCGTTCTTCCTCGGTTACGCGCTGCTCTCGCATCGCCGCCACCGCGCCGAGCTCATCCGCCTCGCCGAGCGCGACGAACTCACGGGCCTGCTGAACCGTCGCGCCATCGTGCGCAAGGCCGTCGAGTTCCTGACGCGCGCGCGCGAGAACAAGGGTTCGCTCGTGATCGGCCTCGTGGACCTGGATCATTTCAAGTCGATCAACGACCGGTTCGGCCATGCCGTGGGCGACCAGCTGCTGCAGCGATTCGCCGCGGCAATGCGCACCTCGCTGCACACGCGCGAGGTGTTCGGGCGCTACGGCGGCGAAGAATTCCTGGTCCTGTTCCCGGACTCCACGATGGACCAGGCTCGCGCCGCCTCCGAGCGCCTGCGCAACTCGCTGCGTGATCAGCGTCTGCGCATCGACGACCAGGACGTGACGGTGACGATCAGCCTGGGACTCGCGGGCTATGAAGCCGGCGATGTGTTGTTCGACCAGGTCGCGCGCCGCGCCGACATCGCGCTGTACGTCGCCAAGACCAACGGTCGCGACCGCGTCGAGATCTTCAACCCCGCGCGTCACGGCAACATCGCCGCGACAGGAAACATGCGCCAGCGGTAATGGGGTCAGACCCCATATCCGAGAAAAAGGGGCCAGAGCTCGATTGAGCGAAGAGCGCGCAGGCGGCGCCTGCGTGTGGGTCGGGATCGCTTTTCGCCGGGCCGTCCGATCGAGTCCAACCGCGCCAGTCTTCCGGCCGCCGCCATCAGAAGCGGAAATGCTTACGGTGGCCTGCTGCGATGTTCCCTAGGCCGTATGCGGCTCGGTGAGGCGGCTTCGTGCCTTGCGAATGACGTACCCGGCCCGCTCACCCCGACCCACACGCAGACACCGCCCGCGCGCGGAACCGCTCATCGAGGTCTGTCGCCTGATTCGGCGAGTGTGGGCGTGTCCCCTTCTGGATCCGGAAAAGAGCGAGGCTCGAAAGTAGTTTGGACCCGGACGTCACAGTTTTCGCTCGAACTCGCGACTTTTCCCTCCAACCAGCCTCGCGGCATTGTTGTCTGTCCTCCAGTGGGATCCGGAGCGAGAGGATCGAGTCGCTCGCAACGCCCAGCGCGCGTGCATGAGGTGCGTGAGCGGGCCGGGCACCTCATTCGCAAGGCACGAAGCCGCTCTCCGGCCCGATGGGCGCCCAGGTGGGCGAGCTGCAGGCCGCGGTTGGAGTGTCTTCCGCATCCTGATAGCGGCGGCCGGAAGACTGGCGCGGTTGGACTTGATCGAAGGACCCGGCGAAAAGCGAATCCACCTCATGCATGCGCGATGGGCGTTACCGCCGCCCCTATCTTCTCGCTTCCGTTCTAACTCTTGAATCCAAACTGAATCGCATCCCCCACTCGCAGCGCCTCACCATCCCCCGCCACCACGACCGCGTTCTGTCCGAACACGACGCCGCGCAATTCCCGGTCGAACCGATACGCCTTCAACGTCCGCAACGGCTCCTGACCGTCGAGGTCACCCTTCTGCTGGTCCGTCGTGGTGATCGCGCAGCGCGTGCAGTTCTTCACCATGCGAAGCGTCACGCCGCCGACTCGCAGCTCGTGCATGCGGTCCTCATCGAAAGCCTCGACCCCGTCGATCACCAGGTTCGGACGGAACCGCTCCATGGGAAGCGGCTTCGGAAGCCGCGAGTTCAGATCCGCGAGCGACGCCTGCGAGATCACGAGGATCGGATAACCGTCCGCGAATTCGGTATTCGCCACGATGTCCTTGGTCCATTCCGGACTGCACAACCGCGGCTGCGTGGCGTCGAAAGCCACGAGCGAGAGCTCGGTCCCCAGATACTTCGTGACCCACGCCGCGGCCTCGGGCCCGCAGTCGAGCCCGCTGCCGTCGAACTTCCACACCGTCACCGGCCGCGCCGGTCCGGTGCCCGGCGACACCGTCAGCGCAGGCATGCCCGGCGCCGTGAGTCCGAGTACACCACCCTCCGACACCTGCGTGCCGATCAACGCCATGCGCGGCAGTTCGCGCTGCGTGACGAAGCGGCCATTCGGACGCACCAGCATCCAGTGACGGTCATGTGCCAAGCCCGTCGGCGTGACGCGCGCGGATTCCAGCGCAATGCCGCGGCAGGATTTGACGGGATAAATGTTCAGTCCGGTGATGCGGGCGTTCATTCGTCAGGGTCTCAACAACAATGCGCGTTCTGCGCGTTCGAGGTCTGCCGCGGTGTTGACGTCCGCGAGCGGGCGCTCCACGGCCAGCGCCACCCGGATCTCCATGCCGTTCTCCAACGCGCGCAGCTGTTCGAGTTTTTCGACGAGTTCCAGTCTCGTGGGCTGAAGCGACGCGAGCCGCCGTAGCGCCGCGACCCGATAGGAATAGATGCCCACATGCCGCATCGCGCCCGCGGGCACGACCGCAGGCGCATCGCGATTGAACGGGATCTGCGCACGCGAAAAATACATCGCGCGCCCGCCGATGTCGCAGGCCACCTTCACGACGTTCGGATCGGACAGTTCGGCCAGCGCGTCTATCTTCACGGCCAGCGTACCGATGTGCGCGCGGGGATGCGCGGCCAGGAGCTGCGCGACTTGGTCGATGACCGCCGGCGGTATCAACGGCTCGTCGCCCTGCACGTTCACGACGATGTCTTCGTCCTTCCAGCCACGGGCGATCGCGACTTCGGCGATGCGATCCGTGCCCGACACGTGCGATCGCGCCGTCATCACCACCTCGGCGCCGAAGCCGCGCGCCGCCGTGGCGATGCGCTCGTCATCCGTCGCCACGCATACGTCGGCGGCGGCGCTCGAGCGCGCCCGCTCATGCACCCACTGCAACATCGGTTTACCCGCCAGTGGCAGCAACGCCTTGCCGGGCAGTCGCGAGGAGTCGTATCGCGCGGGAATGACGACGCGGAAACCCATGTTCAGCGGGCCAGCAGCGGATCGTCCGAGGGAAGCTGCCGCGCGTCTTCCTCGTGTAGCATGGGCACGCCATCTCGCAGCGGGAACGCCAGCCGCTCCGCGCGGCACACCAGCTGCTGCGCCTGTTTCTCGAACTTGAGCGGCCCCTTGCACAGCGGGCACGCAAGGATGTCCAACAACCTGTCATCCATGTCGTATCACGATCCTGGCCGTTTCACATTCCGGGGCGCGCTCGCATTGAACGCATTGATGCGGGAGATCACGAGGTCCACCAGCGCACGATCCTGCTCCTCGGAGAATTGCGCCGTCACCGGCACGTACCAGCAACGCGCGTCCGCGAAGTGCGCGCATTTTACGGCATCTTTCTCGGTCATGATCACCGGCAGGTCGTCGCCGAAATTGAGATCGCCGGGCTTGAACGGATGGTGGTCCGGCATGGGATGCTCGTAGAGCCTGAGACCGGCCTCGCGCAGCAGATCGAAGAAGCGCTGCGGATTGCCGATCGCGGCCACGGCATGTACGCCCGTATCCCGAAAGCTCGCGAGCGCACGCAGACTGCCGCCGCCCGCCACCGGTCGCGCATCTCCCGGACTCATGCGCATCTGGAAAGCCGTGCCCGTGACGAACCTCGGCAGTACGAAGCCCGGCGCAGTGATGTCACCATTGACCACCACCGCATTCACCCGTCGCAGCCGTCGCGGCGGTTCACGCAACGGCCCGCGCGGCAGCAAACAACCATTGCCGAAACCTCGCTGGCCATCGACGACGACGATCTCGCAATCGCGAACCAGCCGCAGGTGCTGCAGGCCATCGTCCGCGAGGATGATGTCCGCGCCCTCCGCCACGGCTTGTTTGCCCGCCGCCGCGCGATCCCTGCTCACGAATACCGTGGCCTGCGCGCGGCGCGCGAGCAGCAGCGGTTCATCGCCGACTTCCGAGGGCCGGCTGTGCAGGGTCACTCGGGTGACGCCGCGCGCCTTGCCGCCATAACCGCGCGACACGATCGCGACCCGCAGCCCGACCGCTGCAAGCCGGGTCGCCAGCCACGCCGTGAGCGGCGTCTTGCCCGTGCCGCCCACCGTGAGATTGCCGACCACCACCACCGGCACCGGCAATCGCACGCGATGCCGCAGACCGATGCGATAGAGGAATCGCCGCAGGCTCGTCAGCGCGCCGTACAGAAACGACAACGGCGCGAGCCACCCGGGGCGCGCGCCGCTGTACCAGAGCGCTTCGAGCTTCGAGCCTAGGCTCGCCATGACAACCACGCGCTTCGCATCAGGCGCGGAACTCCGCGCGCTTGAGTCCGGCGTACGCGCCCTCGCGCGCCACCAGTTCTGCGTGCGTGCCGCGTTCGACGATGCGGCCTTCTTCCATGACCACGATCTCGTCGGCGTGTTCGACCGTCGCCAGCCGGTGAGCGATCACGAGTGTGGTGCGGTCCTTCATGAGCTCGAGCAGCGCTTCCTGGATGCGCCGCTCCGATTCGTTGTCGAGCGCCGAGGTGGCCTCGTCGAAGATCAGGATGGGCGCATTCTTAAGCAAGGCTCGCGCGATGGCGATGCGCTGGCGCTGGCCACCTGAAAGCAGCGCTCCCCGCTCGCCCACCGGGGTGTCCATGCCTTGCGGCAGCTCAGCGGCGAATTCATCCACATAGGCGATGTGCGCGGCGCGCTCGACCGCCTTCGGGTCGGGGTTGTCGACGCCGAACGCGATGTTGTTCCGGATCGAATCGTTGAACAGCACCACGTCCTGGCTCACGAGCGCCACGTTGTCACGCAGGTCCTTGAGGTTGCACTCGCGGACGTCGATCCCATCGACGAGCACGGCGCCCGAGGTCGCGTCATAGAAACGCGCCACCAGGCCGACGAGCGTGGATTTGCCGCTGCCCGACCGCCCGACGATCGCGATGTTCTTCCCGGCGGGCACGCTGAGGTTCACTCCGTGCAGAACGCCGCCCTTCTCGCTCGAATACTGGAAGCCCACATCGCGAAAATCGAGCGCGCCGCTCAAGCGGCCCAGCCTGCGCCCGGTCTTGAAATCCTCGCCCGGCGTATCGAGCAGCTCGAAGATGCTCGCGCCCGCGGCGATGCCCTGCTGGAGCGGCACGAACGAATCCATGAGCCTCTTGAGCGGCGCGGTGGTCATGAGCATGGCCGCGAGGAAGGACATGAAGTCCGCCATGGTGATGCGGCCTTCGAGGATCTGGTTGAGCGCCACCCAGAGGATGCCGCCCAGTGCCAGCGAGGCGATGAACTGCACCACCGGATTGCTGGTGGCGCGCGCCGCGATGAGCTTCATGTTGCTGCGGCGGTTGTGTTCGTTCACGGCTTCGAAGTCGCGCGCTTCCTGTTCCTGCGCGTTGAACACCTTGATGACGCGCTGTCCGTCGAGCGCTTCCTTGGTCACGCGCGTGACGTCACCCATCGATGCCTGGATGCGCGCGCTGTAGCGGCGGAACGAACTCGCCACCTTGCGGATCAGCCAGGACATGGGCGGCGCGATCGCGAACACGAACAGCGCCAACTGCCAGTTGAGGTAGAACATCACGCTGATCAGGACGATGATGGTCAGTGTGTCGCGGATCAGGGAGGTGATGGACTTCGTGACCGCCTCGGCCACCTGCTCGATGTTGTACGTGAGCTTGGACAGCATCGTGCCGCCCTGGGCCTTGTCGTAGTAGCTCGAAGGCAGATCCAGGTAATGGCGGAACAGGTCCGCGCGGATGGACTTGATCACCTGCCGGCCCACGTAGCCCGGGAAGTAGTTCGACATGTAGTCGCCGATGCCGCGCATGAGGAACAGCAGCGGCGCGCCGAGCGCGATCAGCAACACATCCTGGCGGTCGCCTTCGAAGTTCGTGAGCTTCATGAACTCGCGCACGAACAGCGCGAAGGAACCGTCGGTGGCCGCGAACAGCAACATGCCGAGCACGCCGATGAGCCACATGCCGAGGTGCGGACGCGCATACGAGAGCAGACGGCGGTAGATCGCCGCGGGCTTCATCGGGGTCGGTGCCTCGCTCATTTAGCGGGCGCGGGGTCTTCGACGGTGGCGATGTTGATCTTCACGAAGCCCAGCTTGCCGAGCACGTCCATGGCGGTGATCACCGACTGATGCGTGGCGCGCGCGTCGGCGCGCACCGTGACCGGTTTCTCCCGATCCGCACCGGCGACTTCCTGGATGGCCGCGCGCAGCGTGTCCTTGCTGGAGTTGATGAGCTCGCGATCGTTCACCCGGTAGCTGCCGGACTGCGTCACCGAGACCACGATGGGATCGGTCTTCTGGCGTCCCGTGGGCGTGAGGCTCGCCTGCGGCAGTTCGATCTTGACGCGCCCTTCGTTCATGAACGTGGACGAGAGCATGAAGAAGATGACCAGCAGCAGTGCGATGTCGATCAACGGAATCAGGTTGATCTCGGGATCTTCCTTCGGACGCCGCGAACCCAGTTTCATCGCGTGACGCTCAAGCCGGACGCGCGATGCCGCCGTCGCCGTCCCCGCCCTGCGGAGAAGCGCCCAGCGAATCGGCGAAGTTGATCGCGATCTTTTCCATGTCGACGACGATGCGCTCCACCTTGCCGCGCAGGTAGCGGTGCGCGATGTAGGCCGGAATCGCCACGGTGAGACCGGCGGCGGTACAGATGAGCGCCTCGGAGATGCCGCCCGCGAGTACGCGGGGATCGCCCATGCCGCCCATCATCACGCCCTTGAATGCGGCGATGATGCCGGTCACGGTGCCCAGCAGGCCTAACAACGGCGAAATGCTGGCGATGGTGCCCACCGAGTTCACGAAGCGCTCGAGCTCGTGCACCACGTGACGGCCGGTGTCTTCCACGCGCTCCATCATGATCTCGCGGCCGCGGCCACGATTGGCCAGTGCGGCAGCGAGCACCCTGCCCAGCGGTGAATTCTTCTCCAGCGCCTCGATGACCTTGGCGTTGACCTGGTTGGCGTCGGCGAGCTGCGAGACTTTCTTGATGAGCTCCTGCGGCAACACGCGTTTGCGCTGCAGGGTCCAGAGGCGCTCCAGCACGATGCCGACCAGGATGATCGAACACACGATGATGGGCGCCATGAAGATGC
This sequence comes from Pseudomonadota bacterium, assembly GCA_046733635.1. Classification (GTDB taxonomy): domain Bacteria; phylum Pseudomonadota; class Gammaproteobacteria; order Steroidobacterales; family Steroidobacteraceae; genus CADEED01. The sequence goes on from JBKPPO010000374.1 coordinate 14,030, forward strand.
CGCCCGACTTCACTATTTCCCACATGGGCCGGGACTATACCGGAGGGCGGCCTAAATCGGCACTCGACGCCACAGGAAGGGAAACCGCGATTCGCGCGCCGTGGCGACGAGCCGCACGCCTTCATCCATCTCGAACTCGATCGCGCCGACTTCGTGCGCATCCAGGACTCGTCGCGCGCGCCGGCCCCAGGTTTCGAGCGCCTCCGACCGGATCCGGGAATGCGGCACGCCACCGGCGATGACAGCGAAACCCGGTGAGCCGTTCCCTATCCACCAGGTGGAAGCGACAGTCACGCTGGCGCGCGCCATCACGATGACGTCATCGTCTTCAGCCACCTCGGCGTCATCGAAGTCCCACGCCAGCAGCGCGGACACGCGGCCGTTGTCGATGCGGAGCAGGCAGGCCCGCCCCGTGCCGAAGGCGCGGAACTCGACCCCGTCCCGGCGCCAGGCGCGATCCCGGCAACGACGAACGTCGAGACCAGTTCCGGGCCACCCGGCCTGGGTGATCACCTCTCCGGCGCCGCGTTCCAGCGCTAACAAGGCGACGCCATGCGCTCGGTCTTCGTCGAGCCGCGGCAGCACCACGGTATCGACGCTCGAGACACCGCGTGCATCGAGCGCCGGGAGCACGATGTCGCGAACCCGCGATCCGCGTGTGCTCCAGGTATCGCCTGTGTCGAACAGCAAGGCCTGGCTCGCAGTCCGCACGAGCACCGCGGTGCCTCGACCCGCATCGAGCACCGACATCCGCACCGCGCCCTCGGCAGGCGCCGTGCTCCGCGGCCATGCCAGCGGCAACAACGCGCACAGTGCAGTAGCCCGGATGACGCCGGGACCGCGGCACATCCAAATGGACACCGCCGCCATCGACAACACGAACCACCATGCCTCCGGTGCAACCCGCCAAGACGCCAGCGGCAGGTCCGCGGCAGCCACGAGCCATGGCCAGCAGGCGGCGTGCGCAGACGCTGCCATTGCGAAGAACAGCGCATCCCAGGGCGGCGCAAGCCAGGCGGTGACAGCGCCGGCCAGCACGAGGGGCACGAACACCAGTGAGATGAGCGGGATCGCGACGAGGTTGGCCGCCAGACCTGCTACCGAAACGCCGCCGAAGACGGCGATACACGTGGGCGCCAACGCAAGCGTGATCGCGAACTGGGATTTCAGCGCGAGACCCCATCTTCGCAGCGGCATCACGACCATCTCCGGCGCCGCCATCCACAAGAGCACACCCACGGCGATGAACGACAGCCAGAAGCCCGCGGCCAACGGCGCGCGTGGGTCCAGCAACAGCACGAGCGTGAGCGCCACCGACCAGAACCTGCCCGCTCCCACCCGCCGCGCCACCAGGCGCGCGAATACGAACGTGGCCAGCATGATCCAGGTGCGCTGAGTCGGCACCGAGAATCCTGCGAGCAGCGAATATCCGCCCGCGGCGGCGAGACCGGCGATGCCCGCAAAGGGTTCGCGATCGATGCGTGCTGGTATGAACCTCCAGGCGAATCGCGCCACGCGGAACGCCAGCCATGCGAACAACGTGACGTGCAGCCCCGAGATGGCCACGAGATGCGTCGTGCCCGTGGCGTTGAATACGCGCCATTGATCGCGGCTCATGCCCGCCGTGAGCCCCACGGCGAGCGCGGTCACCAGCGCCGCCGCGTCGGGATCCGCGATGTGGTCGCGTATGCGGGAGGCGATGCGTGCGCGCAGGGTGTCAACGCCCGCCGGCGCGAGTCGCAGCAGTTCGTTGAGCGGCGACGGCAACACGCGGCCATTGGCGTGCACGCCCTCGCGAAACGCGAAGCGCGCCGCATCCCGGCCTTCGAAGTTCCGCGCCCCGGCGAGCGGCAACACTCGGATCAGCAATCGCCACTGCTCACCGGCGCGAGGTTCCGCCGGAGGTTCGCGCCAGCTCACTCGCACGCGCCGCGGATGCGTATCGCGAAGTCCTGCACCCTCGACACGCAGCGTCTCCAGGTCGAAATGCAGTACGCCGCCCTCTCGCGCCGGCACGCCGGACACCCGCCCTTCGATGAGCAGCCGCGTCTCCGCGCCCTGCACCGGCAGCAACGCCTGCCGCCATTCGAGCGCCACGACACTCGAAGCGAAGAGCCCGAGCAGCACGCAGGCCAGCGATGTCGCCCGCTCGTCGTGACGCAGAGGCGACGCCATCCATGCGATCACGAGCGGCCCGGCGCCGCACATCCAGCGTGCATTCGGCGTATCCGCTGACAACAGGCCGAGCAGTACGCCGCACAGTAGTGAGAGAGCGCCGGTCACACCGGGTGCCGGGTGTTAAAGTCATACCCGATGCCACGGATATTCTTCCGCAAGATCACGCCGCGACACGAAACTCTGCGCAGCCACTGGGCCTTGCGGCCTTTCACACGCTTTTTCGGCGACCCCCGTCTGTGGTCGCTGCAGAGACGCACGGTGACGCCGGCGTTCGGTGTGGGCCTGGCCATCTCGTTCATCCCGCTGCCCATTCATCTGCCCTTGGGCGTACTCATCGCGATCCTCTGCCGCATCCACATCCCCACGATGTTGCTGTCGTTGATGCTGGTGAATC
>JBKPPO010000375.1:0-1308 GCA_046733635.1 Pseudomonadota bacterium
ACTGGTAGACGCACTGGATTTAGGTTCCAGCGGGGCAACCCGTGAGAGTTCGAGTCTCTCCTTTCGCACCATTCGCCGGTGTAAACGTAAAGATGAAGGAAAAGTTATGCAGGTTTCACTGACCGCCACGGGCGGTTTGGAGCGCCGCCTAGAAGTGGCGATCCCGGCGTCTCAGGTCGACAGCGAAGTCGCCCAGCGACTCAACAAGATTTCGCGCACCGCGCGGCTCAAGGGTTTCCGTCCCGGCAAGGCGCCGCTCGCGGTGATCAAGCAGCAGTACGGGGACCAGGTGTATGGCGAAGTCATCAACGACGTCATGCGCTCGTCGTTCTCCGAGGCCGTAGCCCGCGAGAAGCTGAACCCCGCCGGTGGACCCCGCATCGAACCGATCGCGCTCGCACCGGGCAGCGATCTCAAGTACGCGGCCGTGTTCGAAGTGCTGCCCGAGATCAAGCTGCAGCCGCTGAATGACCTCACGATCGAGCGTCCCGTCGCTTCCGTCACGGACAAGGACCTCGACACGATGATCGACACGCTGCGCAAGCAGCGCCCGGTGTTCAACGACGTGTCGCGCGGCGCGGCGAGCAATGATCGCGTGACCGTGGATTTCGTCGGCAAGATCGACGGCGAAGAATTCGAGGGCGGCAGCGGCAACGGCGTGGCCATCGTGCTCGGCGCGAACCAGGTCATGAAGGAATTCGAGGACGCGCTCATCGGCGCCGCCGCGGGTGATACGCGCGAATTCAATGCCACATTCTCCGCAGAGCACGTGAACAAGAAGCTCGCCAGCAAGACGGCCACCTTCAGCGTGAAGATCGTCAAGGTGGAAGAGCAGCAGCCGGCCGCGCTCGACGAAGAATTCGCCAAGGGCTTCGGCATTGCCGACGGCAATGTCGACAGCCTGCGCACGGAAGTCCGCGCCAACATGGATCGCGAACTGCAGGCCGCCATCAGCCAGAAGGTGCGTGGCCAGGTGCTCGAAGGCCTTTACACGAAGAATCCGCTGGAGCTGCCGCGCCAGCTCGTGGACGAACAGATCCAGGAATTGCAGGTGGAGATGCTCCGCCGCGCCGGCGTGAAGGACGCCAAGCAGCTCCCGCCGCGTGAGCCCTTCGAGGAGCCGGCCCGCCGCCGCGTGGCGCTCGGCTTGCTCATGAGCGAGCTCGTGCGCACGGCCAACCTCAAGGTGAGTCGCGAATCCGTGCAGGAAAAGTTGAACGAACTCGCAGCTTCGTATTCCAACCCAGAGGAAGTGCGACGGGCTTACTTGCAGAACGCGGACATGATGCGTCAAATCGAGTCGCAGGT
>JBKPPO010000376.1:0-15586 GCA_046733635.1 Pseudomonadota bacterium
GTCATACGGCGCCGGCGTGAGCTCGTTGAACACCGTGACGTTCTGCGAGACGTCGTTGGAGAGCTTGTTCAGGAACAGCGTGGCGTTGACCGTCCAGTTGCGCGCCACGGTGTAACCGCCGCGGATCACGAAACCGTCGGCGTCCGTGTTGCCGTCGCCGAAGTCCGAGTCCAGGAACTGGCCGAACAACGCGTCCTTCTCGATCTGCTGGTAGAGGGCGCCGAACTCCCAGGTGCCCTTCACGGCGCTCGCCGCGCCGTAGCTCACGCCGAAGGCCATCGCAGTATCCAGCTTCTCGCCTGCCACGGGATTCACTTCGGCCTCGGTGTTCTGGGCATAGTCCAGGAACACGCGCAGCGGCTGGCCCCCCACGGTGGCCGTGAGGTCCGCAAAGCCTTGCAGGATGTCGTAGTCGGAGAGCAGGCAGGCCGTGCCGGCCGCGAGCGTGCGATTGCAGACCGCGGCGCTCGTGGTCGTCGTATTGCCGAAGGCGCTGCCGCCGAACAGCGGGTTGTAACCCTGCACGCCGTCGAAGTTGAAGTAGGTAGCCGCGACGGTCATCTTCACGCTGTCCGAGAACGGGATGCGGTAACCGACCTGGGCGCCGTACATGATCGAATCGGTGTTGGTGCCCGTGGGCGAGCTGAAGGACAGCGCGCGCTCGGACAGCCAGTCGTAATACGCCGAGGCGAAGAAGTTGCCCGTGCCGTAGTTGATCGCCACGCCTTCGGGGTTGATGTCGCCGTCGAAGAACAACGAGCCGCTGCGCTGCCAGGGGTACCGCTGTTTGCCCGCCGTCACCTTCCAGGCCGCGTTCGGCGCCCAGGTCACGTACGCCACGTCGAGGCCGAAGGTCTTGCGTGAATTCTGGCCGTCGAGTGTCTGGTTGCTCGAGCGCGGATCGTCGGCGCCCGTCGCGAAACCGATCTGGCCCGTGACCGTGTCGTTCACACGGAAATTCGCATTGAGACGCGCGCGCACGCGGTCCCGATTGCGGTTGCGATCCACGTACTCCACATCGAAGGACTCGTTGCGGTAACGGATGTCACCCGCGAAGCTCAGGCGCGACTTCTCCTGCGCGACGACGTCGGCGGTCTTGTCGGCCGTGGCCTGCGTTTCCTCGACCGACTTCTTCGTGCTGGCCTGCGCCTTCTCGAGTTGTTCGATCTTGGCCTGCATGGCCGCGAGTTGTTCCTTCAACGCCTGGATGTCGGCGCTCTGCGCGAAGGCAGGCGCCGGCGCAAAGGCCGTGACGCCGGCAATGGCCGCGGCGACGCCCAGGGAAATAAGAGTGCGTTTCATGTGTGTTCTCTGGTAATTGCTGATTGCGAATCTTTCCGCGTCGGGCGCGGGATCGAAGGGCCGCGCGGAAGGACTCCGCGCGGCCGCGGGACGATCAGAGCTTCAGGGGCTTCAGGTTCTTCGAGTCGTCGCGGATCTTGCCGATCTCGCTCTTGAGCGGCGGAACCAGGCCCTTGTCGGCGAGGTAGCCCTCTTCGCCCAGCGCCTTCTCGCTGGTGTACTCGGCGAGGAACTCGGCGATGCCGGGGATGACTCCCACGTGCTGCTTCTTCACGTAGATGAAGAGCGGGCGCGACGCGGGATACTTGCCCGAGGAGACGGTCTCGTAGGTCGGGCTCACGCCGTCGACCACCGCGCCCTTGAGCTTGTCGAGGTTCTCTTCGAGGAAGCTGTAACCGAAGATACCGACGGCATCCTGGTTCGCGGTGAGCTTCTGCACGATCAGGTTGTCGTTCTCGCCGGCTTCCACGTAGGCGCCGTCTTCACGCAGGGTGCCGCAAGCGCGCTTGAAGCGCGGTTCGTCCTGCGTGCGCAGCGCGTCGAGCCACGCGTAGGTGCGGCAACCGGCTTCCATGTACAACTCGACGAAGGAGTCGCGCGTGCCCGAGGTGGGCGGCGGACCGAGCACTTCGATCTTCGTGGCCGGCAGCTTCGGATTCACGTCCTTCCAGGTCGTGTAGGGGTTCGGCACCAGGTTCGACGGGTTGGCCGCATCGGGCACGTTCTTCGCGAGCGCGAGGTACACGTCCTTGCGCGTGAGCGTGAGCGACGTGCCGGTCTTGCTCTCGGCGAGCACGATGCCGTCGTAGCCCACCTTCACTTCCACGACATCCTTGACGCCGTTCTTGGCGCAGGTGGCGAGTTCGGCGGGACGGATGCGGCGCGACGCGTTGACGACGTCGGGGTACTGCGGACCGACGCCGTTGCAGAACAGCTTGATGCCGCCGCCGGTGCCGGTGCTCTCGACCTTGGGCGTCTTGAACTTGCCGCCGCGGCCGAACTGCTCGGCCACGGTGGTGGTGAATGGATACACGGTCGAGGAACCCACGACGGTGATGGAATCGCGCGCGGACTGCGCCAGCGCGGGGGTAGCAAGGGCGCCGATGACGACGGCCGCGAGCGAAGTAGCGAGAATCTTGCGAGTCACTTGTTTTGCCTCCGGTTGTGACGGGGCGCAATTTATGACCGCAAGGTTTCACAAATATTTCAGGGCGCGAAAAAGTCTGGGGGCATTCCTCGTTTCCCTGCGAAGCGGGAAAACGCGGACATGCCTGTAGCAGGCGCGTCCCCGTTTTCTAGGAAACGAGGAATGTCCCCATTCATCTTCATGTCACAAAACTCCTTGATGCAGGGCCCCCGGTTCCGTATAACGCGCAGCGATGTCAACCACCGTCGATCTCACGTTCGATCTCATCTCCCGCAACTCCGTGACGCCTGCCGATCAGGGCTGTCAGGAAGTGATGACGGCCCGTCTGGCCGCGGCAGGTTTCAAGATCGAGAACCTGCGTTATGGCAACGTCGACAACTTCTGGGCCACGCGTGGCAAGGAAGGACCGGTGTTGTGCTTCGCGGGTCATACGGACGTCGTGCCCACCGGCCCGCTCGAAGAATGGAAGAGCGACCCGTTCAAGCCGGCCATTCGCGACGGCGTGTTGTACGGCCGCGGCGCGGCGGACATGAAGAGCGCGCTCGCCGCCATGATCACGGCGACAGAAGAATTCGTGAAGGCGCACCCCGATCACAAGGGCACCATCGCCTACCTCATCACCTCCGACGAGGAAGGCCCGTCGGTCGACGGCACCAAGAAGGTCGTCGAGACGCTGCGCGAACGCGGTCAGAAGATCGACTGGTGCATCGTCGGCGAACCCTCGAGCGAGAAGCAGCTCGGCGACACGATCAAGATCGGACGACGCGGCTCTCTCTCCGGCCGTCTCACCGTGCACGGCGTGCAGGGTCACATCGCCTATCCGCAGCTCGCGGAGAACCCCGTGCACACGTTCGCGCCCGCGCTGGCCGAACTCACGGCGCGCACCTGGGACCAGGGCAACGAGCACTTCCAGCCTACGAGCTTCCAGATCAGCAATTTCAACGCCGGCACCGGCGCGCCCAACGTGATCCCGGGCGAACTCAAGGCGCGGTTCAACCTGCGTTACTCGCCGGTGCAGACCATCGACGGACTCAAGGACGTCGTGGAAGGCATCCTCAAGAAACACGGCGTGCGTTACACGCTCGAATGGTACGTCTCGGGCGAACCGTTCTACACGTCGCCTGGCGCGTTGTCGGACGGCGTGACCAAGGCCATCGACGCGGTGACGGGCATCAAGCCCAAGTTCTCCACCGGCGGCGGCACCTCGGACGGCCGGTTCATTGCGCCGCTGGGTGCGCAGGTGGTGGAACTGGGCGTGATCAACGCCAGCATCCACAAGGTGAACGAGAGCGTGAACGTCGAGGACATCGACCGCCTGCATCGCATCTACCTGAATGCATTGAAGGAAATGCTGGCCTGAGCATTGTCCTGCGGGTCACGTGACGCATTTGTGACAGCGCCTCGCTGACCCACTAAACTCCGCGCCCAGAAAACCAGAGAAGTTTCGAAGGGGCTGCCGGAAAAATGAATTTCATCTCGCGTCTCATGCCTCGCGAGGGGCGTTTCTTCAATCTCTTCGACAACCACGCGAAGCACATCGTCGACGGCGCTCTCGCCCTGGCCGACGTGCTGCGTCAGTACGAGAACCAGAAGGAGCGCGCGGCGGGCATCAAGGTCATCGAAGACGCGGAACATGCCGCGGACCGCATCACGCACGAAACCGTGCAGCTCCTGCATACCACCTTCGTGACGCCGTTCGACCGCGACGACATCCACCGCCTGATCTCGCGAATGGACGACGTGCTGGACCTCATCCAGGACTGCGGCGAATCGCTGGTGCTCTACGACATCCAGAAGATCACGCCCGAAGCCATCCAGCTCGCCGAGCTGCTGCGCCGCTGCGCCGAACACGTGCAGTCGGCCGTGGGACTCATGGCCTCGATGGCCGATGCGCCCGCCATCCTCAAGATCTGCCAGGAAATCGACCGTCTCGAGTCCGAAGCCGACAAGGTCATGCGCAGCGCCATCTCGACGCTGTTCCGCGATGAGCCGGACGTGCGCCAGGTCATCAAGCTCAAGGCGGTATACGAGTCACTGGAATCGGCCACCGACAAGTGTCAGGACGTGGCGAACGTGATCGAAAGCGTCGTGCTCGAAAACGCCTAAGACTCAAGCCACTCACTCATGGACTTGGGAACGGTCTCGCTGACGCTGATCCTGCTGGTGCTGCTCGCGCTGGCGTTCGACTTCATGAATGGCTTCCACGACGCGGCGAACTCGATTGCCACCGTCGTGTCCACGGGCGTGCTCAAGCCCTGGCAGGCCGTGTTGTGGGCGGCGTTCTTCAACGTCATCGCCATCTTCTTCTTTCATCTGAGCGTCGCCGCGACGGTCGGCAAAGGCATCATCGACCCGAGCTTCGTCGACAACCAGGTGATCTTCGGCGCACTCGTGGGCGCCATCGCCTGGAACCTCATCACCTGGTACTACGGCATTCCGTCCAGCTCCTCGCATGCGCTCATCGGCGGCATGATCGGCGCGGCGCTGGCGAAGGCCGGCACCGCCCCGCTGCTGGCCGCCGGCATCATCAAGACCGCGTCGTTCATCTTCGTGTCGCCGCTGCTCGGCATGTTGCTCGGTTCGCTGCTCATGGTGGCGGTGTCCTGGTTGTGCTTCCGGCAGACGCCCAAGCGCGTGGACAAATGGTTCCGTCGCCTGCAGCTCGTGTCCTCCGCTGCGTACTCGCTGGGCCACGGCGGCAACGATGCGCAGAAGACCATGGGCATCATCTGGCTGCTGCTGATCGCCGGCGGCATCACCACCAAGGATCACCTGCCCACGTGGGTGGTCGTGAGTTGCTTCCTCGCGATCGGCTTCGGGACCATGTTCGGCGGCTGGCGCATCGTGAAGACCATGGGTCAGCGCATCACCAAGCTCAAGCCCGTGGGCGGATTCGCGGCCGAGACCGGCGGCGCCTTCACGCTGTTCCTGGCGACGTTCCTGGGTATTCCGGTGTCCACCACGCACACCATCACGGGCGCCATCATCGGCGTCGGCGCGGCGCAGCGCACCTCGGCCGTGCGCTGGGGCGTGGCCGGCAACATCGTGATCGCGTGGATCGTGACCATCCCGGCATCCGCGGGCATCGCCGCACTCGCCTGGTGGATAGGCGGACTATTCCTCTAACTCGTCGCGTTGCGGTCGGGGATCCTGAGTCCCCGCTGAAACGCCGGGCGCGCGCTGAACGCCTCGAAGACGCGCTGGACGTTCCGGAATGTCTCCCAGCCCACGAGATCGCCGGCCTGGTAATACGTGATCAGCGTGTTCACGCCGGGGAAGATGGCGATGTCGGCGATGCTGTAGTCGTCGCCCATGATCCACGCCTTGCCTTCGAGATGTTTGTCGAGCACCGCGAGCAGCCGGCGGGATTCCGCGGCGTAGCGATCGCGCGGGCGCTTGTCTTCCCAGTCCTTGCCCGCGAATTTGTGGAAGAACCCGAGCTGCCCGAACATCGGCCCGGTGCCGCCCATCTGGAACATGAGCCACTGGATGCACTGGTAGCGGCGAGCGGCATCCGCGGGCAGTAGCTGGCCCGACTTCTCGGCGAGATAGATCAGGATCGCGCCCGACTCGAACAGCGGCAGTGGTTCACCGTCCGGGCCGTGAGGATCGATGATCGCGGGAATCTTGTTGTTGGGATTCAGCGAGAGGAACTCGTGCGAGTTCTGATCGTTGCGGTCGAAGCTCACGGTGTGCGGTTCGTACGGCAGCCCGGTTTCCTCGAGCATCGTCGAGATCTTCACGCCGTTCGGCGTAGGCAGCGAATAGAGCTGGATGCGATCGGGGTACTTCGCGGGCCACTTCTTCGTGATGGGCCAATTCTCGTGGTTGGAAAAGGCCGCGAGCGGGCTCATCGGCGTGCGGGGAAGACGATGTTGTTGAAGATGCCGACGAGCCCGAGCGCCACCGCACAGATGAGCACCCAGCCCGGCATGGAGATGCCGACGAACGTCCAGTCCACCGTGCCGCACTCGCCGCCGCCGGTCATGACCTTGCGGATGACTTCGAGCACGGGAAGCATGTCCATGAGCGTGTCCAGCGGCGCGCCGCACGCCGGCACGGTGCCGTAGGGCTGATGCTGGATCCAGACGTGACGGCCCGCCACCCAGGCGCCCGCGCCTGCGGTCAGGAAGATCAACCCGCCGTAGATAGCTGCGCCGACGCGGCGCGCGGGATGCAGCGCGGCGATCAGGAACACCACGCCCAGCGCCCCGATGCAGACGCGCTGGAACATGCACAGTGGGCACGGGACGAAGCCGAGGAACTTCTCGGTGTAGATGGCGTAACCGATGAGGCCTGCGCAGAATATGGCCGCGGCGAGATTGATCTTCTGACGTCGGTCGAACATGGAGCCGGACTATAGATGAACTTCCCGATGCCGGTCATGGACCCCTGCCCCTTCTGCGAGATCGGCCGCGGGAACCGGGCCTGGAATCTGCTGGTCGAGGATCCGCTCACGCTGACGGTGCTGAATGGACGTCAGTACGAGGAGGGCCAGTGCATCGTGATGCCGCGCAGACACGCCCCGACGCTCATGGATCTCACCGCACACGAGGCCGCGGCGGTGATGCTGGCCGCGCAGCGCATCAGCGCGGTGATCACGCGGACCTTCGTGCCGGAAGCGCTGCTGCTCTATCAGAACAATGGCGTGCTCGCCGGGCAGGAAGTCCCGCACTTCCATCTGCACGTGGTGCCGCGTTCCCGCGGCAGCGATTGGGGATTGGGTCCCGCGCACCTCGCCCATCTGCAGCGGGAGACGAGGCCGGCGCACCTGGACCACGCCGTGGTCACGGACGCGAAACTCGCGACCGCCCGAACGCTGCAGGGAGAGATCGCCGCCGAACTGCGGCCCCGTTTCCAGGAAATGGGGTCAGCCCCCCATTCCTAGCAAATGGGGTCGGACCCCATTCATTGGGAGGGCGCGCGGTTCCGCAGGTCCCGCTCGACGTCCTCGAGCTTGGTGTGGCGCACGTCCTTGCCGTACACCATGTACACCACGTACTCGCAGACGTTCTTGGCGTGATCGCCGATGCGCTCGAGCGCGCGCACGATCCACATGACATCCAGCGCACGCCGGATGCTGCGCGGGTCTTCCATCATGAACGTGATGCACTGACGCTGGATCGATTCGTACTCTTCGTCGACGATGCGGTCCTGTCGCGCGACGCGCAAGGCGGCTTCCGCATCCATGCGCGCGAACGCGTCGAGCGCCTGGTGCACCATCTCCGAGACGATGCGGCCGAGATGTTTGATCTCGCGGTACTTGTCCGCCGGCCGCTCCATGGTCGCGAGGCGCGAGGCGATGTAGCCGATCTTCTCCCCTTCGTCGCCGATGCGCTCGAGGTCGGTGATGGTCTTGATGATGGCGACGATGAGGCGCAGGTCGCCGGCCGCGGGCGCGCGAGTCGCGAGGATCTTCTGGCACTCCTCGTCGATCGACACCTCCATGTGGTTGACCTTGAAGTCGTCGTGCCCCACGGAGGCGCCGAGATTGCTGTCGCCTTCGATGAGCGCGGTCACGGCATTGGCGAGCTGCTGCTCCACCATGCCGCCCATGGTCAGCACCTTGTTGCGCACGCGCTCCAGGTCTTCGTTGAAGCGGCGCGAGATGTGATGCGAAAGATCGGCGGTTTCCATGGAGCCCTCTAGGCGCGGTGCGAGGCGATCGGCAGTTTGTTAGTGCGGGATGACGGATTCATGACGGTCAGCCGTTCGCGGCGGCGCGTTGTTCCAGCAGCCGTTCCGGCGGGAAATGGCAGGTGAATGTGCTGCCGCGGCCTTCCTCGCTCTGGATCTCCAGGCGCGCGCCATGGCGCTGCAATGCGTGTTTGACGATGGCGAGCCCCAGGCCCGAACCCCCGGTCTCGCGGGAACGGCCCGGGTCGACGCGATAGAACCGCTCTGTGAGCCGCGGCAGATGTTCGGGGGATATGCCAGGGCCGGTGTCGCTCACCGAGAAATGCCCGCCCGCCTCGTCCGTCCACCAGCGGATGTGCACGGCGCCTTCGGCCGGCGTGTACTTGGCGGCGTTGTCGACGAGATTGGAAAACGCCGACTGCACCATGGCCTCGTCACCGATGATGCTGGCGCCGGACTCGATCGAGACCTCGACAGTCTTGGGATGTCCGGGCCGCGCGAGTACGTCCTTGCGCAGCAAAGCCGACATGCCGGCCACGTCGATGGGCAGCCCCTTGATCGGCCGGTCGTTGGCTTCGAATCGCGAGAGCTCGAGGAGGTCTTCGATGATGCGCGTCATGCGGTCGGTCTGCCGCCGCATCTCGGCGATGGGCGCCGCAAGTTCGCCCAGGCCCGGATCCGCGCCGAAGGTCTCGAGATACCCCGCGACCACGGTGAGCGGCGAACGCAGTTCATGTGAAGCATTGGCGACGAAATCCTTGCGCATCTGCTCGAGCCGCACTTCTCGGGTCACGTCGCGCAGCATGAGCAGGCGCTGGTCCTCGCCATAGGAGATGAGCTGGAAGGCGAGATATTTCTCGCTGTTCACGTCGGGCCGGACCACCACGGGCGCGCTGTAGTCGCCGCCGCGCAGGTATTGCACGAAGTCCGGATGCCGCACGAGATTGTCGATGCGCAGGCCGAGGTCGACGCGCCGCGAGAGATCCAGCATCTCGCCGGCCTTGCGGTTGAACCAGATGATCTCGCCCTGCGGATCGAGCATGACCACACCATCGGGCATGGCGGCGGTGGAACGCCGCAGCTCGCGGAACAGCCGCGTGAGCCGTTCCTTGTGGAACCGTTTGCGGCGATGGAGCCTGACTACCTGCGCGACGACATCGCCCCAGGTGCCGTTGGCGTCGGGCGGGTCCGCCACGCTGCGGTGCTGCAGCCAGAAGTACAGTGCGCGCAGTTGCCAGAGGTTCCACGCGAGGTACAACACCAGCACGCCGGTGATGCCCGACCACACCGAACCCACGAACCACCCCAACCCCGCTCCCAGCGCCAATGCCGCGGCGAGCCGCAGCGTGACGTACAGGAAGGCGGTGGCGCCGGAATTCATCAGAGGGGTCGGGAGGAGAACCGGTATCCCGAGCCGCGCACGGTCTGGATGAGCCGGTCGTAGCCGAACTCCTCGAGCGCCTTGCGCAGGCGGCGGATGTGGACGTCGATGGTGCGCTCTTCCACGTAGACATTGCCGCCCCACACGCGGTCGAGCAATTGCTCGCGCGTGTACACGCGTTCCGGATGCGTCATGAAGAACGCGAGCATGCGGTACTCGGTGGGACCCAGCGCGACGGTCTTTTCACCCGAGGTCACGCGCTGGCTGCTCTGGTCGAGCACCAGGCCTTCGATGTCGATGCGTTCGCCGCCTTCGACCGGCCCCGCGCGGCGCAGTACCGCGTTGATGCGCGCCAAGAGCTCGCGCGGTGAAAAAGGTTTGGTGATGTAGTCGTCGGCGCCGCCTTCGAGGCCGGCGACCTTGTCGCCTTCCTCGGCACGTGCGGTGAGCATGATCACGGGCAGCTCGCGGGTTTCGCGATCGCGCTTCAACGCGCGCGTGAACTCGAGCCCACTCGTATCCGGCAGCATCCAGTCCACGAGCAGCAGGTCCGGCAGCTTGTTCGCCACCTCCGCCCTGCCCGACCGCGCATCCGCGGCTTCGCGAACCTCGAACCCGGCCCGGCGCAATCCGAAGGCGATCATTTCGCGAATCGGGCGCTCATCCTCGACCACCAGAATCTGTTTTGCTGACATGGTTGCTGACACGGCATCACAAGTGACGTTTTTGTGGCGTGCGCATTACAACGGCAGTGTATTGCAGTTTGTTTACAGCGACGCGTCCGGTCGGTTACAGCGAAGATTCCGCGACGCGGTCCCGGACATAAACGGGCAAAGCCTCAGCCGGATCCAGCACTTGGCCGCTCTGAACCCGCGGCAGCGCCAGATCCAGCACCTCGCTCGCTCGCGGCAGCAGCTCCGGCAGGACCGCCGCCCCGGCCGCTCGGCATCGTTCCGCCAGTTCGGGCCACGCACGGAGCCCCCGTCCGGCGGCGAGCCACGGCTGCCCGGCCGCCACCTCGGGCAGGACCACTTCCGCGGGAGGACTGACACGTTCCTGCGCATAAGAAAGGAGTGGCTCGGTGCCGAAGGTGGCCCAGTAGACCTCTTTCATGCGCGCATCGTTGGCCACGAGCACCGTCCGGGCCGCGGGAAGCTGCCGGGCCGCCTGCAAGGCCACCGCGGCGAGATTCGAAACCGGCACCACCCCCACATTCGCTCCGAAGGCGAGACCCTGCACCACACTGGCGGCCAATCGCACGCCCGTGAAGCCCCCGGGTCCACGACCGAATGCAATGGCGTCCAGTTCGGCGAGTGAGACGCCACCTTCCGCGAGCACCGACTCCACGAGCGGCAGGATGATCTCCGCCTGGCCGCGCTCCAGTTCCTGGTAACGATCCAGACGTCGTGTGCCGACGAGCAGCGAGACCGAGCAGGCTTCCGTGGCCGTATCGAGCGCGAGGATCTTCATGCCGTTTCCGTGCTCACGCGCGTGAACTCGCCGGCCACGGCAGGGGTGCCTGCCACACGGCGCAGGAATTTCTCGGCGTCCTCGGCCGCACGCGTCACCGGGAACGGCGGCAGGCTGGCGCGAAACACGCGGCCATAGGGCTTGTCGACGATGCGGGGATCGCAGATCACCACCACCCCGCGATCGGTCTCGCTGCGGATCAGCCGGCCCACACCTTGTTTGAGCGTGAGCGCAGCTTCGGGCAGCTGGTATTCCCGGAACGCGTTGCCGCCATTCGCTTTGAGGTGTTCGATGCGGGCCTTGGTGAGCGCGTCATCAGGTGACGCGAACGGCAGCTTCTCGATGATCACGAGTCGAAGCGCGTCGCCCTTGACGTCCACGCCTTCCCAGAAGCTCGCCGTGCCCAGCAACACCGCATTCCCGGATTCGCGGAAGCGGCGCAGCAGTTGTTCACGCGGCGCTTCGCCCTGCACCAGCAGCGGGAAGTCCGCGAGTTCGGTCCAGCGGGCGCGCAGCAGGTCCGCGGCGCGTTGGAGCGCGCGATGGCTGGTGAACAACACGAATGCGCCGCCGGCCGAGGCCTCGATGAGTGGCACGGCGACATCGACGACGGCCTGCGTGTGTGCAGGCGACGCCGGATCCGGCAGCTTCGGCGGTAGATAGAGCAGCGCCTGCGATTCGAAATCGAAAGGACTCGGGATGGCCAGCGTCTCCGCCTCGTCCATGCCCAGCCGAGACGTGAAATGCGCGAAGTCCTCGCCCACGGACAACGTGGCCGAGGTGAACACCCAGGCGGCGCGGGTGTCGCCGGCCATCTTCGCGAAGCGGCCCGCGACGTCGAATGGCAGCAGGCTCAGCGTGAAACCGCGCTGCGTGAGCTCGACGCTGCGCGCGCCTTCATTGTCTTCGGCATGCAACACGGTCTCGAGCCGCGAGGCCAGCTCCTTGGCGCGGGCCGTCACGGTGGAGACGCCCGGACCGCCGCCCTGCTCCGCAAGTTCACCGGCCAGGGTGCGCAGTGTCTCCGCCAGATGCTCGGCGGAGTCCGCGAAGGGGGTATCCGCCGCGTGCCAGTTGGGACGCGCCGTGCGCCGCAGCTCCTCGGCGAGCGCCGCCAGCGCCTTCTCGACGGCGCCCAGCTCCGAGGCCAGCAGCGAGGTGTTGGAGGAGACCGCGAGCAGTTCCACGCGCACATCGCGCAGCAGCAGTTCGACCTGCCGGCTGCCGAGACGCGTGCCGAAGAATTGCGTGGCGAGATCCGGGATCTGGTGCGCCTCGTCGAGGATCACCGCATCGGCGGAGCCGAGCAGATCGCCGAAGCCATCTTCCTTGAGCGCTAGATCGGCGAGCAGCAGGTGGTGATTGACGATGACCACGTCCGATTCCACGGCCCGCCGGCGCGCCTCGAACACATGGCAACGGCTCACTTCGGCGCAGCGTGCGCCCAGGCAGTTGTCCCGCGTGGATGTGAGTTGCGGCCACAAGGGATGAGCGTCGCCCAGATCCGGCACTTCGGAAAGATCGCCGGTCTTGGTGATGCCCACCCATCGCTCGACGCGCCCCATCGTTCGATCCCTGCCGCCGAGCATGCTTTTCTGCCCCGTGAGCTGCTTGAACCGGTAGTGACAGAGATAGTTAGACCTGCCCTTGAGCAGCGCCACGCGCGCCGGAACGCCGATGGCGCCGGCCACCATGGGCAGGTCCTTGTTGAAGAGCTGGTCCTGCAGCGTGCGGGTGCCCGTGGAGATCAGCACGCGTTTGCCGGAGAGCAGCGCCGGCACCAGGTACGCGAAGGTCTTGCCCGTGCCGGTGCCGGCCTCCACCACGAGCGGCGAGCGATTCTCGAGCGCGAGCGCCACCCGGCCAGCCATGGCGAGCTGGGAGCGTCGGGGGGTGAAACCGGGGAGCGTGCGCGCGAGCGGCCCGCGCGGCCCGAAGACGTCATCGAGACTTGGCACCGCGGCACGCTAACGCGCCAGGCGCGGGCTGTCGAGCCGCCTTTTCAGGCCTTGACCGACGAATCTCCGCTCCGGTCAGGCCGCCGCGATGGCCTCGATCTCCAGAAGCCAGGCGCTGTCGAAGATGCCGGCGATCACGATCGTCAACGCGGGCGAACGGTCGCCCAGGATCTTCTGACGGAGCCCGGCGCTCTTGGCGATCAGCGCGCGATCCGAGAGGAAGATCGTGACCTTCACGAGGTTGTCGAAGGTCATGCCGGCCGCTCGAAGCTGGGACTCCACGTTCCGCCATGCCAGTTCGTACTGGTCCGCGTATTCCGGAGGCACGGCGCCATCCGCGGTGGCGGGCACCTGCCCGCTCACGAACAGCCACCGCGTCGCACCCGCGACTTCGCAGGCTTGCGCATAAGCGTGACCCGTGGGCGCAATGGGCCGGATCACTCGGGGCTTTGCCTCGGCCCGCACTCCAGTACCCACCGCCATTACCGTCGCCGGCGCGGCGAGCTGGCAGAATCGTCTGCGCTCCATGGTTCACCTCGATGATTCGGGAAGTTTCATGTTGCCCGCGGCTTCGCGTGAGGGCGCCGCGCGTTTTCCGGTGGCGGCCGAAAAATATTCAGGCCAGGGAGAAAGGTGCACGATGGATGCGATCGACAGGATCTTGCTGGAGCAGCTCGTCAAGGATTCGCGCCAGCCGCTCAAGCAGCTCGCGGCGGCGGTGTCGCTCTCCCCGAGCAGCGTGCATGACCGCATCGCGAGGATGCAGTCGGCGGGAATCATCCGGCGGTTCACGATCGAGACTTCGGAACTTCAGGATCGGCTCGGTGCCGTACTCCATCTCAAACTGACGCGCACGCCTGACTACTCGGTCGTGGGGGCGGTGGTGGCCATGCCGGAAGTGGTGCGATGTTATGCGCTGGCGGGCGACATCGACCTCATGGCCGAGCTTTCGTGTGCGACCACCCAGGAACTCAATACCGCTCGCGACCGGATCGCCGCCATCGCTGGTGTGAAGTCCGTGACCACGTTCCTGATCCTGGCGCGCGAGAAGGCCCCGATCAGCGGGGACGCAGGACGTCCAGGTTCAGATCCTTGAACGTATCCTGGTCCGCCTTGATGCGGATCTTGAGATACGGCCCCTGCGCGGTGTGACGGCTCGCGGAGAAGTCGTCGTCACGGAATCCCGTGAAGTTGTACCCCACCGAGATCCAGACGTTCTTCGCGAGCGTGGCGCCGACATCCAGGCCCACCGAGTAGTCCATGACGTCCGATTCCCAGGAATGCAGTGCGGCCACGTGCGCGCCGAGGTCGAAGCGGCGCGTGAGCTGCCGGCGCGCATCGAAACCCGCGATGTCGGAAACACCGTCGTACGTGTCTCCCTCGAAAGAGCTCGACACGTAGCGCACGCCGTACTGCAGGCCCAACTGCAGCCGGGGATCGAGCTGCCAGTTCGCGTGCAGGTTGTTCACGATGCGTGAGGATTCGTGCGCGCCCATCGGGTCGGCGCGCTCGTCGTGCTTGAGCTCCAGGCGATCGAACACGATCCAGCGGCTCGAGTCCGGTCGGAACGCCCAGGCCAGCCGTCCGACGGCCGACGAGGTGTCGCCCAGGAGCGCGGAGACGTCGAAAGCTTGCAGCGAAACCGACATCGCATGCCCTTCCACGGGCTCGCGGTACCAGCCGGTGGTCGAGCTCCAGCGTTCCTCGTCATCGGAGTTGCGATGTTCGAGGCGGCTCGTGAGTTGCCAGAGTTCCTTGCGGTACTGCGCGCCCACGAAGGCCGCGAAGAAATCTTCGGTCATCGACCCGGAAGCCAGCGGCGCACGCGGATTCAGCGGTTCGAGATCCGGGCCACGCAGCGTATTCGTCTGGTCGACACCCACGTCGAAAGCCCAGTTGTCGCGCCACTTGAAGCCCTGCGTGAGGCCGAAGTTCGCGAACGTACGCGGGCCGTACTCCGTCGCCTGGGAGTTCACGCTGGATTTCACCTGCGTGCGCTCCCAGGGACGCGCGCGCATGCCGACGCGCGTGATGTCGGTTTCGAGCTGCGCACCCTCGGCGTGTTCGTACTCGACGAACAGCGTCGAAGCGTCCGAGAGGTTGTAGTCGACACCGATGAGGCTGCGGGCCGGATAATCGACGCTCTCGTTCCGGCCGCCGATCGACGCATCGTGTTCACCACGCAGCGTGATCAAACCACTCCAGATGTCGACCGTGCCGGTCACGAACGCCTGATCGGACACGCGCTCGTCACCGCTTGCGTCTTCATCGGCGACATGCCGCAGGCCTACACCGAGACCGTAACCATCGCGATGGGTGCGCACGTCGGCGCTCGCCAGCAGGCGAGTAGCGTCGCTGGCCAGGGCCGTCTGATGCTGCGCTTCGCCCGCGATCTGCCAGGAGTCATTGAGCTTGTAACGTGTATCGACGCCAGCCCCGCGCGTGCCGGTATCCGCCGTGAGCTGCTGGTCCACGCCGAAGCCGTCTTCGGTTTCACGGGCCCACGCGCGCGCTTCGAGTCTCTCGGAAACGTGTTTGCCTTCGATGAGCCACGCGTCAGAGGTGTCGGGGCGCAGCGGATCGTCGGATTGCGAACGCGCGACTTCGGCGCGCACCTTGGTCGCCGGTGTGATGCGCCAGGTGAGATCGCTGCCGACGATGGTGGTGTCGCCCGTCTGCGCGCCCTGGAAC
>JBKPPO010000377.1:0-14676 GCA_046733635.1 Pseudomonadota bacterium
TGCCCTGGCTGGAACAGGGCCGCTAACCACTTCCCTCACGTCGAGGTTACCCATGTCCGCACAACGCGATCGAGTCCTCATATTCGATACGACGCTGCGTGACGGCGAGCAGTCGCCGGGATGCAGCATGGCGCAGCCGGAGAAGCTCCGGGTAGCGCGCGCGTTGGCGGACCTGGGTGTCGACGTGATCGAAGCGGGCTTCCCCGCCGCGTCGCGCGGCGACTGGGAAAGCGTGAACGCGGTGGCGCGCGAGGTGCAGGGACCCATCATCTGCGGCCTCGCGCGCTGCAACCGCGACGACATCGAACGCGTGGCGACGGCAGTCGCGCCGGCGGCGAACAAGCGCATCCATGTGTTTCTCGCCACCAGCGCCATCCATCGCCAATTCAAGCTCAACATGGCGCGCGAGGAGATTCTGCGCACCGCTGTGGAAGGCGTGAAGATCGCGCGCGCGCTCTGCGAGGACGTGGAGTTCTCGCCCGAAGATGCCTCGCGCACCGAGCTGGATTTCCTGACCGAGGTGGTCGAAGCCGTCATCGACGCGGGCGCCACCACGGTGAACATTCCGGACACGGTCGGATACACGATCCCGGATGAATTCGCGGAGCTCTTCCGCTATCTGCGCAAGAACGTGCGCGGCATCGACAAGGTGCGGCTCTCGGTTCATTGCCACGACGATCTCGGCATGGCGGTGGCGAACAGCCTCACCGCCGTGGTCGCGGGCGCACGTCAAATCGAGTGCACGATCAACGGCATCGGCGAACGCGCCGGAAACTGCTCATTGGAAGAAGTCGTCATGGCGCTGAAGACGCGCGAAGCCTTCTTCAATCTCGAGACGCGCGTCGACACCACCCGCCTCTACCCCACTTCACGCATGCTGGCGAATACCGTCGGCATGCCCATCCCGCGCAACAAGGCCATCGTGGGCGAAAACGCCTTCGCACACGAATCGGGTATCCATCAGCACGGGATGCTCAAGCATCACAGCACCTACGAGATCATGCGTCCGCAGGACGTGGGTCTCTCGCGCTCGGCGCTCGTGCTGGGCAAACATTCCGGTCGACACGCTCTTCGCGAACGCGTGAAGGAGCTCGGCTTCGAACTCGACGACGTCGAGTTCGCGCGCGTGTTCGAAGAATTCAAGGCGCTCGCGGACAAGAAGAAGGAGCTCTACGACGGGGACATCGAGGCCCTCGTGCTCCAGGCCGAACACTCGGCGCATGGCCCGTGGACCCTGCTCGGCCTACGCACTGCTTCGGACAGCCTCACCTCGGACAAGGCCGCGGCGGAAGCCACGGTGCGGCTGCGCCACCGGGATGGCCGGGAACTCGAAACGCGCGCCCTCGGCGACGGCCCCGTGGATGCGGCGCTCAAGGCGATCGAACGGGCCACGGGCGTGGATGCGGTCCTCCGGAAATTCGAAGTACGCAGCGTATCGGCCGGCGAAGACGCCCAGGGCGAAGCCCTCGTATACGTGGAGTACAATCAGCGCACTTATCGCGGCTCGAGCGTGTCTACCAACATCGTCGAGTCCGCAACACAGGCCTTCCTCGAAGTGATTAATCGCATCGAGCTCGCGACATCGACGCTGGCGCGCACGCGCGCCGCTCGGGCCGCGATGTAATCAATACGGAGTTCAGGCGATGCCCATTCCCGCAACGAAGTACATCTGGTTCAACGGCAAACTGGTGCCCTGGGAGAAGGCCACGGTGCACGTGCTCTCGCACGCCCTGCACTACGGCTCCTCGGTGTTCGAAGGCGTGCGCGCCTACGAGACGCCGCGCGGTCCGGCCATCTTCCGGCTCAAGGACCACACCAAGCGGCTGTTCGACTCCGCGAAGATCTATCGCATCAACATCCCGTTCACCGAAGACCAGCTCAGCCATGCGCAGCGCGAAGTCATCGCGCAGAACGGCCTCGCGCGTGGCGCCTATCTGCGCCCCGTCGCCTTCCGCGGCTATGGTGAGATCGGCGTGGTGCCCAAGATCGATCCGCCCGTGGAAGTGGCCGTGGCCGCCTGGGAATGGGGCAAGTATCTCGGCGCGGCCGAAGACGAAGGCGTGGATGTCTGCGTGTCATCGTGGCAGCGCGTGGCGCCGAACACGATTCCCGCGATGGCCAAGGCCGGTGGCAATTATCTTTCGAGCCAGCTCATCGGTCTCGAAGCCAAGCGGCTGGGCTTCGTCGAAGGCATCGGTCTCTCGTCGGATGGCACCGTGAGCGAAGGCGCCGGTGAGAATCTGTTCATCGTCAAGGACGGCGTGTTGTACACGCCGGGCGTGGCGCACTCGCTCCTGAACGGCATCACGCGCCATACCGTGATCACGCTGGCCAAGGACATGGGAATCGAAGTTCGCGAGATCGCGATCCCGCGCGAGATGCTCTACCTCGCCGATGAGCTCTTCTTCACGGGCACCGCCACTGAAGTCGCGGCGATCCGCTCGGTGGACGCCATCCAGATTGGAAACGGCAAGCGTGGCCCCATCACCACGAAGATCGCCAACGCCTACTTCGGCCTCGTCCAGGGCAAGACCGAAGACAAGCGCGGCTGGCTCGACTACGTGGACATGAACGCGCCCCGCGCCGCGGTCGCAGGATGACCCGACCGCGCAACGCTAGTTAGCCAGGGGTCTGGCTCCGATTTCGGCTCGGCGAAATCGGTGCTTGACCCCATTTCCGACCCGCTTCGTTCTTAGAACCGCCAGCAGAACCGCCTCGAGACCCGCTTGAGTACCTCGCCAAGAACCCTTTTCCAGAAAGTATGGGACGACCACGTCGTCGTACCCGAGACTGCCGACACCCCCGCCGTCCTGTTCATCGATCTGCACCTCACGCACGAGGTGACCACGCCGCAGGCTTACACCGAGCTTCGCAACCGTGGCCTCAAGCTCCGCCGTCCCGATCTCACGCTGGCCACGATGGATCACTCCACGCCCACGCGCACCGAGCAGGTGTTCGGCGGCGTGCCCATCTCCATCGATTCCGCCGCCAAGCAGGTCAAGCAGCTCGAAGTGAACGCCAACGAGTTCGGCGTGGAGCTGTTCAACCTGCAGGACAGCCGCCGCGGCATCGTCCACATCATCGGCCCCGAGCTCGGCCTCACGCAGCCCAACAAGACCATCGTCTGCGGCGACAGCCATACGTCCACGCATGGGGCGTTCGGCGCCCTCGCGTTCGGCATCGGCACCACGGAAGTCGGTCACGTGCTCGCCACGCAGTGCCTGTTGCAGCGGAAGCCGAAGACGTTCGCGATCAACGTGAAGAACAAACTACCCGCCGGCGTCTCCGCCAAGGACCTGATCCTCGCCATCATCGGCAAGATCGGCGTCTCGGGCGGAACCGGCTACGTGCTCGAATACCGCGGCGAGGCCATCGAGGCCCTGTCGATGGACGAGCGCATGACCATCTGCAACATGTCCATCGAAGCCGGTGCGCGTGCCGGAATGATCGCGCCCGACGAGACCACGTTCGAATATCTCAAGAACACGCCGCGCGCGCCCAAGGGCGCGGATTGGGACAAGGCCGTGGCGCGCTGGCGCCAGTTGCCGACCGATCCGGGCGCGGTTTTCGATCGCAGCGTCGAGATCGACGCCGCCACGCTCGTGCCCATGGTCACCTACGGTACGCACCCCGGCATGGTCGCGCCCATCGATGGCAGCGTCCCTGCGAGCGGCGACGCCGTGTTCGAGAAGGCGCTCAAGTACATGGGCCTCAAGGCCGGCGAACGAATCCAGGACGTGCCCGTGAACAACGTGTTCGTGGGTAGCTGCACCAACGGCCGCCTCTCCGACCTGCGCAATGCGGCGCGCGTCCTGCGCGGCCACAAGCTGGCCGAGGGCGTGAAGATGCTGGTCGTGCCGGGATCGCAAGCCGTGAAGCGCGCCGCCGAAGCCGAAGGCCTCGATCAGGTGTTCAAGGCCGCCGGCGCCGAATGGCGCGAGAGCGGCTGCTCCATGTGCCTCGGAATGAACGGTGACCTCGTGCCGTCCGGCCACTACTCCATCAGCACCAGCAATCGGAATTTCGAAGGCCGCCAGGGACAGGGGGCGCGCACCCTGCTGGCCAGCCCCGAGACCGCGGCCGCCTCGGCCATCCGCGGCCGCGTCACCGATCCGCGCGACATCGTCTAACCACCAGCGTTCCCATGCCCGCAGTCACCCAGATCCGTTCCCGCACGGTCGCGCTTCCCGCGGCCAACATCGACACCGACCAGATCATCCCGGCCCGATTCCTCACCGCCACTTCCAAGGCCGGTTTCGGAAAACATCTGTTTGCCGACTGGCGCTATGAGAAGGATGGCAGCCCCAAGGCCGACTTCGCGCTCAACCAGCCGGAAGCCAAGGGCGCCGCGGTGCTCGTCGCCGGGCGCAATATCGGCTGCGGCAGCTCGCGTGAACACGCGCCCTGGGCGCTGCAGGACTTCGGATTCGCGGCCGTGATCAGCACCGAGTTCGCGGACATCTTCCGCACCAACTGCCTCAAGAACGGGCTGCTCCCCATCATCGTCGACGAAACCACGCACGCCTGGCTGCTCGCGAATCCCAACGTGGAAGTGAACATCGACGTGGCCAGCACCACGCTCTCGTTGCCCAATGGCACGCAGGTGCAGTTTCCACTGGAAGGCTTCGCCAAGTACTGCCTGCTGAACGGTGTGGACGAGCTGGGATTCCTGCTGTCGAAGAACGACGCGATCAGCCAGTACGAGGCGGCACACCGATGAAAGCCCGCATCGCGGTCATCGCCGGAGATGGCATCGGCCCCGAAGTGGTCGCCGAAGGCACACGCGTTCTCGATCGCGTGGCGAAGAAGTTCGGCCACGAGTTCCAGATGAATCCCGCGCCCTTCGGCGGCGCGGCGATCGACCTGCGTGGGGACCCGCTGCCCACAGAAACGCTCGACGAGTGTCTCGCGGCCGACGGCGTGTTGTTAGGCGCGATCGGCGGCCCGAAATGGGGACCCTCCGCGCCCGTGCGGCCCGAGCAAGGACTTCTGCGCATCCGCCGTGAACTCGGCGTCTATGCGAACCTGCGACCCATCAAGCTGCACCCCGCCCTGCGCGACTCCTCGGCCATCAAGCCGGAGGTGCTCGACGGCGTGGACCTGGTGTTCGTGCGCGAACTCACGGGCGGCATCTATTTCGGCGAGAAGACCCGCACGGCCACCGTGGCCACGGACCTGTGCAGCTACTCGGTGCCGGAAGTCGAACGCATCACGCGGGTCGCGGGACGCCTCGCGCAGACCCGCCGCAAGAAGATCGTGTCCATCGACAAGTCGAACGTACTCGAGACTTCCAGGCTGTGGCGTGAAGTGGCCGAGCGCGTGGTCAAGGCAGAATTCCCGGACGTGAACATCGAACACATGCTCGTCGACTCGGCTGCCATGCATCTGATCAAGCGACCGCGCGATTTCGACGTGCTGCTCACCGAGAACATGTTCGGCGACATCCTCACGGACGAAGGCGCCATGCTCGCGAGCTCGCTCGGAGTGTTGCCCTCCGCGTCGGTGGGCGATGGACGCCGCGGCCTCTACGAACCCATCCACGGTTCCGCACCCGATATCGCTGGCAAAGGAATCGCCAACCCGGTGGGCACCATCCTCAGTGTGGCGCTGCTGCTCAAGCATTCGCTCGGACTCGAAGCCGAAGCGGCCGCAGTGGAAGCCGCGGTGTCCAAGGCGATCGAGACGGGTGCGCGCACGTCGGACATCGCCGAAAAGGGAAGCTCGGTGCTGACCACGCGCCAGATGGGCGACGCGATCCTCACCGCGCTGAACTAGCCTCAGGGCTGATTCGGGTCGAAATTCTCGTCGATGGCGAACTCGCCGGCATTGAAGGCCGCGAGGATGCGCTGCGACTCTTCGAGCTGCGACTTCGGCACCATCACGCGGATCCCGCCCGCGCCGAAGCCGCCGGCAAAACCATCGGTATAGACGGTGTTGGCGTCCATGACGTGCGCGCCGATTCCCTCCGCCTTCAGACGCGCGGCGAAGATCTCCGCGTCCATCGGGAGCAGGAAGCGCGAGCAGATGACGAGCGGATCTTCTTCCATGGCGTCGCACTCTACCCGAGTTTCCCCCCGCCCATATTGACCCGACTACGTACCGGACGGTATGGTTCGCCGTACCTGCCGGTATGGAGCCGCGATGGACAACTCCCGAACCCGCCTCCTGGCCGCCACCATCGACCTGGTGCGCGCCAACGGTTACGCCGCCACACGCGTCGAGGACGTCTGCGCGGCCGCGGGCGTCACCAAGGGCAGCTTCTTCCACCATTTCTCGAGCAAGGAAGACCTCGCCATCGCCGCGGCACACCAATGGAACGAACGCGCGGCCCAGCTCTTTGCGCTGGCGGATTACCAGAGGATCCCGGAAAGCCTCGATCGCCTGCTGGGGTACGTGGACTTCCGCAAGAAGCTGCTCGCTGGCGACATCTGGGAATGGAGTTGTTACGCCGGCAGCACCATTCAGGAAGTCCACGAGACCTACCCCGCCATTCGCGACGCGTGCGCGGCATCCATCGAGAACCATCTGTTCTTCCTGCGCGCGATGATCGACGACGTCCTGCGCGAGCATCCCGTGGAACGCCTCGACTCCGCCTCACTGGCTACCTACATGCAGGCGGTCATCCAGGGCGCGTTCGTCATGGCCAAGGCCCGCCAGGACCGCCAGGCTGCGGTCGACAGCCTCGATCACCTGCGTCGCTACATCGAGTTGCTGTTCGCCTCTCCGGCGACGAAACCACTACGCAAGAAAGGGAGCTCCCGTGCATCGCATCGTCAGCCGTGAAGACTGGATCGCCGAACGCAAACGCCTGCTGATCGAAGAGAAGGAGTTCACGCGCCGCCGTGATGCGCTGGCCGAGAAACGGCGCTCACTGCCATGGGTGAAGATAGACAAGCAATATGAGTTCGATTCACCGGATGGACGTGTGACGCTCGCCGATCTCTTCCGTGGCCGCTCGCAATTGTGGATCCAGAGCGTGATGCAGGGACCGGGGCAGCCGTTGCAATGCGTGGGCTGCGCCATCGGCATCGATCACATCGAAGGGCTGCTGCCGCATCTCGACAATCACGATGTGTCCTACGTAGCCATGGCTCGCGCCACGATGCCCGAGCTCACCTCGTTGAAGCAGCGCATGGGTTGGCGCGTACCGTTCTATTCGTCGTACGGCTCCGACTTCAACTACGACTTCGGCGTCTCGTTACGTCCCGAAGACATGCAGGCCGGCCGCGCCGAGTACAACTACGCGCCCTGCGCCGCCGACATCGAAGATCTGCCCGGCGACAACGTCTTCTACAAAGACGAGACCGGCAACATCTTCCATACGTATTCGTGTTTTTCGCGCGGCGGCGAAGACTTCATGACCATCTACCGGCTGCTCGAAGTCACGCCCAAGGGACGCAACGAGTCGAAGGAACGCGGCATGCTCGACTGGGTGCGGCCTCACAACATGTACGGCAAGGGCGGCGAGGTCGCGCCCAACGGACGCTTCATTCCGCCCGTCTCCTGCTGCATGTGAGAGGAACGGCGCCGGATCTCCTTTTCCGATCCGGCGCCGCGAGACTTCAGATAGCCTTGATGCCGTTGCGCAGATCGTGCAGCAGGTCTTCCGTCGACTCGATGCCGATGGAAAGGCGCAGCAGTCCATCCACCAGACCCGCCGCCGCGCGGGCCTCGGGCGCCATGGCGGCGTGAGTCATCGTGGCCGGATGCGCCACGAGGCTTTCGACACCGCCAAGCGATTCCGCCAGGGAAAACAGTTCGAGCGATTCCGAGAATCGGCGTGCGCCGTCGACGCCGCCCTCCACTTCCAGCGTGACGATCGCACCGAAACCACTTTGCTGACGCCTGGCGACCTCGTGCCCCGGGTGCGAGGCAAGTCCCGGGTAGTACACCTTCTTCACCTGGGGTTGTTTGCTCAGGAATTCCGCCACCGCTTCGGCATTGCGGCCGTGTTCGCGCAGGCGCACGTGCAGCGTGCGCAGGCCGCGCAACGTGAGATAGCTGTCGAACGCGCCGCCCGTGAGCCCCAGGCAGTTGCCCCACCAGGCGAGCTGCTCGGCGAGCTCCTTCTTCTTCGCGATGACCGCGCCGCCCACGACGTCGCTGTGGCCGTTGATGTACTTGGTGGTCGAGTGCACGACGATGTCCGCGCCCAGTTCGAGCGGACGCTGCCAACCCGGCGAGAGGAAGGTGTTGTCGACGACGACGAGTGCGCCCTGCGCGTGCGAACGCTTCGCGATGTCCGCGATGTCGGTGATGCGCAGCAAGGGATTGCTGGGGGTTTCGATCCAGACCAGCGCGGATGGTTTCGAGAGCGCCGCATCGACGGCCTTCGCGTCATTGAAGTTCACGAACTCCACGTCGAGTTCGTTGCGCTTCTTCCAGGCCGTGAGCAGCCGGAACGTGCCGCCATAACAATCATGCGGCGCGATGACTCGCGCGCCCACCGGCAGGATGTGGCCCACGAGCGTGATCGCGCCCATTCCGGAACCCGTGATCACCGCACCCGCGCCACCTTCGAGATCCGCGAGCGCGTCGCCGAGCAGATCCCGCGTGGGATTGCCCGAGCGGCTGTAGTCGTATTTGCGTTTGTCACCGAAGCCGCGGAACGCGTAGGTGGACGACAGGTGCAGTGGCGGCACAACGGCGCCGGTCACGTCGCAGGATTCGAGGCCGGCGCGCACGGCGCGGGTGTCGAGAGTCAGAGTCACGGAGTTGGGTCCTGGTTGTTGAGAACGTTGGCGAAGATCGGCTTGAGCTGCCGATTCTCCTTGAGAAAGGCGTCGTGTCCGAACACCGAAGAGATCTCGTGCAGCTCGGCGTTCGGCAGCCGCGCGACCATCGCGCGCATGTCGGCGAGCGGCACGAGCTGATCCTCGCGGACGGCAATCGCGGTGACCGGCGCGAAGATACGTGTGGCGTCCACGCGATGCAGATCGATGGACTCGGACAAACAGACGAAGGATTCGGGCCGGTAACGCTGCGCGTATTCGGCGCCGCGCGCGAACAGGTACTCCTCGACGGGCAACACGAAGCCATCGTCGGTCTTGCGAGCGGCGCCTGCGAAGCGCGCGCTGAACTCCTCGGGGCTGCGGTAGGTAGCCATGGCGAGCGCACGAGCCAGCTCGAGGCCCTGCCCCGGCTTGCCCGACTCCAGCGCGAACTTGACGATCTTCCGCTGCACCACGCGCCAGGCCGAAGCCATGGGATGCGCGCGGTCCGCGGCGCTGATCACCACGAGGCGCGCCACGCGATCGGGATAACGCTCCCCGAAAGCCAGGGCCATCATGCCGCCATAGGAAGCGCCGACGATGGCGCGCAAAGAACTCATGCCGAGGTGGTTGATGAGCCGCAGCAGGATCTCCGCCTGGTCGTAGGCAGACACGGTGGGAAAAGCCTGCCCGTCGCGCGGCCCGGTCGAGTCCGCGCTGGCGCCGAGATAGTCGAAGCTCAGGATGCGATAGCGCTGGGTGTCCAGCGCCAGTCCGTTGCCCACCACTTCATGCCACCAACCGCCGCGCGGCTCGTCGGGCTGCCACACGCGGCGTGAAGCCGAGATGCCTCCCAAAGTCGCCACGACCGGGGCGCCGGCGGGACCGGCCAGGCGCCAGGCGATGGAAGCCGAGGGGAGACTCCCGCCGAAATGCAGCTTGAGTTCGCCGGGGATGGCCAACACGCCTTCGCGCACCAGGGGACTACCGATCACGGCCGCCTCGCCGGAAGCGGGATCACGCACTGCAGGGTTCGTTTCGTTGCTCACCAAATGCTCCGTTCCATACGCATCGGGCACTTCTGGTGAGCTGCCGCACTTGCGGCGCCTGACACATCTCCGGAGGGTACCCCGGAAAGGTTTCAGGTTGCTCATCTGCCGGCGCCGTCCCTTTTACAGAAAGCTCCGCAGGAGTTGGCACCTTTCCACTTGGTGGCGGTTGCCCCGGCGTCTTCGGGCCCAATCCCTCAGCCGGTCTCGATGAGTGGCGCGAATTCTATGAGCGGCCTCCGGCTCGCGCAAGACTTCCGGCTTGCTTTTGTGCGGCCGGACGCGTCTAATGCGCCACCGTATTAACGCGTTAGTACATTAGGTCATGAAACAGCACCGCAACGTCACGGCCCGGCAGGAGGCGCTCTCCGAGCGGAACCTGTTCGCCGCCATGCTCACGCTGAAATCCGTGGACGAATTCCGCGCGTTCTTTCGTGACCTGTGCACGCCGGCGGAGCTGCAGGCCATGGCCGATCGCTGGGCCGTGGTGGACTGGCTGCAGAAGGGCCTGCCTTATCGCGAAATCCATCGCCTCACCGGCGTCAGCGTCACCACGATCGGCCGCGTCGCCCGTTGCCTGGCCGATGGCAATGGCGGGTATCACATCGCCGTCTCGCGCCAGCAGCGCCACGCCTGATCCTCCGGCGCTCCCTCGCCCACCAGAAACACACATGAACGCCATCGAAAAAGCCGAAAGACTCAAGCTCGCCGTCCAGAAATCCGGGCGGCTCACCGACCACTCGCTGGAGTTGCTCAAGAACTGCGGCCTCAAACTATCGCGCGGTCGCGATCAGCTCATGGGCTTCGGCGAGAACATGCCGCTCGACGTGTTGTTCGTGCGCGATGACGACATCCCGGACCTGGTCCAGGAAGACGTCTGCGACCTCGGACTCGTCGGCCGAAACGTGCTCGAAGAGAAGCGTCTCGAGATGATCTCGAAAGGCCACCAGCCCACGTTCACCGAACTGCGCACGCTCGAATACGGCCGCTGCCGTCTGGCGCTCGCGATCCCCGAAGGATTCAGCTACGAAGGCGCGCGTTCGCTCGCGGGAAAGCGCATTGCGACCAGCTATCCGTTCACGTTGGAGAACTGGCTGCGTGAACGCGGCGTCACGGCCGACATCGTCACGCTCTCGGGCGCCGTCGAGATCGCCCCGCGGCTCGGTCGCGCCGACCTGATCTGCGATCTCGTGTCCACCGGATCGACGCTGCAGGCCAACCACCTGCGGGAAGTGGAGACCGTGCTCGAGAGCCAGGCACTGTTGATCCGCACCCCCGTCGAACTACCGCCCGCCAAGCAGGAGTGGGTGGATCGCCTGTTGATGCGCATCGACGGCGTGCAGCAGGTCCGTGAGAGCAAATACATCATGCTGCACGCGCCGCGTGCGGCCCTGCCGCAGATCCGCAAGCTTCTGCCGGGAAGCGAGTCGCCGACGATCATTCCGCTCGAAGGTTCGAACGACAAGGTGGCGATCCATGCCGTCTGCCGCGAGAACGTGTTCTGGGAGACGCTGGAGAGTCTGAAGAAGGCCGGCGCCAGCTCTCTGCTGGTGCTGCCCGTCGAGAAGATGCTGACCTGATGAAGCTCATCGACTGGAAAGCCGCTTCCGCCGATTCGCGCCGCGCGGCCCTTTCGCGTCCGGCCGCGGACAGCCGCGAAGAGGTATTCCGCCAGGCCGCGGACATCATTGCGCAGGTGCGTGCAGAAGGTGACGCGGCCCTCCGCCGGCTCACGCAGAAGTTTGGTGGCGGCGCGTCGGGAGATCTGCGTGTCTCGCGCGCGGAGTTCGCAGAAGCCCGTGGCGCCCTGAGTCGCGAGCAGATCGCGGCCATCGAGCGCGCGGTGGCCAATGTCACCGCATTCCATGAAGCCCAGCGCAGCATGCCGCTGACCGTGGAGACGATGCCGGGCGTGCGTTGCGAGCGGATCATTCGCCCGATCGACAGCGTGGGCTTGTACGTACCGGCTGGCTCCGCGCCACTGCCCTCCACCGCGATCATGCTTGCCGCGCCTGCGCGCATCGCGGGCTGTCCGGCGCGCGCCATCGCAAGCTCACCGGCGCCGGACGGCAAACTACACGCGGCCGTGCTCGTGGCTGCCGAGACCTGCGGCATCGATACCGTCTACAAGATGGGCGGAGCCCAAGCCATCGCCGCCTTCGCGTTCGGCACCGAGACCGTGCGCAAGGTGGACAAGATCTTCGGGCCGGGGAGCGCCTGGGTCACCGCGGCCAAACAACTCGTGGCGGCGGATCCCGCTGGGGCTGGGATCGACTTGCCCGCGGGGCCGTCCGAAGTCCTGGTCATCGCCGACGATTCCGCCGATGCGCGCTTCGTGGCCGCCGACCTGCTGGCGCAGGCCGAACACGACACCATCGCGCAGGTGGTACTCGTCACGACTTCGCAGGCTCTCGCCGCGGCGGTGACCGCAGAACTCTCGCGGCAGACCGCGACGCTGAGCCGGCGCGACATCGTCACGCAGTCCCTGGCCAACGCGCGCTGCATCCTCGTGGAAAACCTCGAGGCTGCCGTGGCTGTGTCCAACGAATACGCACCGGAACACCTGATCATCCAGACGCGCGAGCCACGAGCCTTGTTAGACCTGGTGAGCTGTGCCGGCTCCGTATTCCTGGGCGCCTGGTCGCCGGAATCGATCGGTGACTACTGCTCCGGCACCAACCACGTACTGCCGACCTACGGTTACGCGCGCTCCTACAGCGGCGTCTCGCTGCTCGAATATCAGAAACGCATCACCGTGCAGGAACTCAGCGCGGACGGCCTTCGGTCCCTCGGGCCCACGGCCGTGACGCTCTCCGATATGGAAGGCCTGGACGCCCACGGCAATGCCGTGAAGGTCCGGCTCGAGAAACTCGCTGGCGGTGCCGCATGAGCGTACTCGATCTCGCACGTCCCGAAATCGTGGCGCTCAAAGCGTATTCGCACGCGAGCTGGGATCCCGCGTTCGATCGGCTGCACGCCAACGAACTACCCTGGCGCGCCGAGACGGATCACTCGCAGGCCGGGTTGAACCGTTATCCGGAACCGCACCCGCACGTACTCGCGCAGCGACTGGCCGAGTTGTACGGCGTGCGTGCCGAACAGCTCCTGCCCGGCCGTGGCAGCGACGAGTCCATCGACCTGCTGCTTCGCGGCTTCTGCCGCGCGGGCATCGACAACGTCATCATCTGCCCGCCGACTTTCGGCATGTACGCGGTCGCCGCCCGCATCCAGGGCGCGGAAGTTCGCGAAGTACCACTTCGCGCCGATCAGGGATTCGCGCTGGACGCGGATGCCGTGCTCGCGGCCTGCGATGCGAATACGCGCATCGTGTTCCTGTGCACGCCCAACAACCCCACAGGAAACGCCGTCGAGCCGGCGGCGATCGAAAAGCTGCTGGCGGCACTGGCCGGGCGTGCGATCGTCGCCGTGGACGAGGCCTACATCGAATTCTCGGGCGACGTCTCGCTGTCGACACGTCTCGCCGAGTTCCCGCACCTCGTGGTGCTGCGCACCTTGTCCAAGGCCTTCGGCCTCGCCGGCGCACGCGTGGGTTCGCTGATCGCAGCGCCGGAGATCGTCTCGCTGCTCGCCAAGGTGATCCCGCCCTACTCCATCCCGCAGCTCACCATCGAGGCCGTGTTGAGCACGCTCGCCCCGGCGCAACTCGCCATTCAGAGAGAGCGTGTGGCGCAGATCGTCAAGGAGCGCGCGCGGCTGCAGGCCGGGCTCGCAGATGCGCGCGGCGTGCGCCGCATCTGGCCGAGCGTGGCCAACTTCCTGCTCGTCGACTTCGAATCACCTGAAGGTGTGCTCGCGTCCGCGCGGGATGCCAGACTCCTGATCCGCGACATGCGCAGCGTGTCGCCCCAATCCTTACGCATTTCTGTTGGCAGCCCCGAACAGAACGACCGCCTCATCCGGAGCCTTTCATGAGTCAGACCAAAGTGCTGTTCGTCGATCGCGACGGCACCCTCATCGAGGAGCCGCCAGACGAACAGGTGGACGCCATCGAGAAGATCCGCTTCATGCCGGATGTATTCGCCGCCATGCGCCAGGCCCAGAAGCTCGGCTTCAAGCTCGCGATGGTCACGAACCAGGACGGCCTTGGCAGCGCTTCGTTCCCGCAGAAGAACTTCGACGTGCCGCATCAATTCATGATGGACGCGTTCACCTCGCAAGGCATCGAGTTCGATGCCGTGTTCGTCTGCCCGCATCGCAAGAGCGACGGCTGCGATTGCCGCAAGCCCAAGATCAAGCTGGTGGAGGAATACGTGCGCCAGCAGAACGTGGACCTCGCGGCGAGCGCGATGATCGGTGACCGGGACACCGACATCGAATTCGCGAAGAATCTGGGCGTGCGCGGTATCCGCGTGCGTCGCAACGGCTCGGCGGAGGAAACCTGGCCCGCCATCCTGCGTTCGTTGAGTGAGCGCAAGGCCACGGTGAAGCGCAAGACCAAGGAAACCGACATCGAGGTCCGCGTGAACCTCGACGCCACCGCGCCCGTGAAGATCGTTACCGGCATCGGCTTCTTCGATCACATGCTCGAGCAGATCGCCAAACACGGCGGCTTCTCACTGCAACTCACCTGCCACGGCGATCTCGAGATCGACGAGCACCACACCGTCGAAGACTGCGCGCTGGCGCTGGGCGACGCGCTTCGCCAGGCGCTCGGCGACAAGCTGGGCATTGCGCGTTACGGCTTCGTGCTGCCCATGGACGAGGCGCAGGTACGCGTCGCCATCGACCTGTCTGGCCGCGCGTATGGCGTGTTCGAAGGCAAGTTCAATCGCGAAGCCGTCGGCGGGCTACCTACCGAGCTCGTCCCGCACTTCTTCAAGTCGCTGTCGGAGACGCTCAAGGCCGCGGTGCATGTCACCATCACTGGCGAGAATACGCACCACATGATCGAAGCC
>JBKPPO010000378.1:0-11599 GCA_046733635.1 Pseudomonadota bacterium
CCGGCGGGTTGCCTAACTACAGCGGTGAGGCGCGCGGGGTCGGATTCGATGGTGGGTCGGGTGGGAATCGAACCCACGACCAATGGATTAAAAGTCCAGTGCTCTACCGACTGAGCTACCGACCCATCCGAAGGGCGCGAAGTCTACACATACCGGGTCGGATCAGCGACCCCCGCGGCGGTGAAGCCCTCCTGCCGCAAACGGCAGGAATCGCAGGCGCCGCAGGCCTGTCCCTTGGTGTCGGCCTGGTAGCAGGAGACGGTCAGGGAATAGTCGACGCCCAGCCTCGTGCCGGCGCGGATGATGTCGGCCTTGCTCATGTCGATCAGGGGTGCGCGGATCGCGGGGCCACGGCCTTCCACGCCGGCCTTGGTCGCGACATTCGCCAGATTCTGGAAAGCGGCCACGAATTCCGGCCGGCAGTCCGGATAACCGGAATAGTCCACGGCATTGACGCCGACATGGATCTCGCGGGCGTCGAGCACTTCGGCCCAGGCCATGGCCAGTGAGAGCATGATGGTGTTGCGCGCCGGCACGTAGGTGACCGGGATCCCGTCGGCCTCACCACCGTTGACGGGCACGTCGATGGATTTGTCCGTGAGCGCGGAGCCGCCGATTCGGCCGAGATCCACGTGCATGATCCGGTGCGCCCGCGCACCCAGTGCGCTCGCGACGCGCGCGGCGGCGTTGAGCTCGGCCTGATGACGCTGACCGTAAGACACCGACAACGCGTGGCAATCGAGCCCTTGCTCGCGCGCCATGGCGAGCACGGTGGCGGAATCGAGACCGCCGGAGAGCAGGATGACGGCGCGCGAGTTCATCATTTACCGGGCGTGTTGCCCCAGAGGATCTTGTGGAGCTGCAGCTGGAAACGCACGGGAATGCGGTCTTCCAGGATCCAGTTGGCGAGATCGCGCGGCGCGACCTGATCGGCGCTGGGTGAAAACAACACGGTGGCCAGATCGCTGAGGCCGAGCTCCGCGACCTTGGCGCGTGACCATTCGTAATCCTCGCGGCTGCAGATCACGAACTTGATCTGCTCGTCGGGCCGCAGCAACGCGAGATCGCCGTAACGATTGCGCTTCTCCTCCGCGGAGCCCGGCGTCTTCACGTCCACCACGCGGATCACGCGCGGATCGACGTCCTCGATGGGCATCGCGCCGCTGGTCTCGAGCGACACGCGATAACCGGCATCGCAGAGCGAGCTCAGCAGCCGCAGGCAGTTCTTCTGCGCGAGCGGCTCGCCGCCGGTGACGCACACGTAACGCGGCGCCCATTCGCCCACCTTGCCGATCACGGCGTCGACGGTCGTCCACTCTCCGCCCGTGAACGCGTAGGCGGTATCGCAGAACTGGCAACGCAACGGGCAACCCGTGAGGCGCACGAAAACAGTGGGGAAGCCGACGGTATCGGCTTCCCCCTGCAACGAGTAGAAGATCTCGGTGATCTTGAGACGGGGCGAGGCGGCTTCACCACCCGACTCCACCGCCTGCGCGGACGCGTTCATCGGCCGAGGCGCTTGAGACGCTCCGTGGCCAGGTTCGCGGCTTCCGTGCCGGGATATCGCCGCGTCACCTCTTCGAGCGTGGCGCGAGCCTCGCCGTTGCGGTTCAGCGCCGACTGTGTGAAGCCGATCTTCACGAGCGCATCCGGCGCCTTGCGCGAATCCGGCCAGTCCGTGGTGACCTTGCGGAAAGCGACGATGGCTTCGTCGTACTCCCGCGTCACGTAGTAGGCCTCGCCTAACCAGTACTGCGCATTGCTCGCGAGCGGACTCGAGGGATACGTGCCCAGGAATCCCTTGAAGTTGGCGATGGCCTTCGGGTAGTCCGCACCCTTGAGGGCGTTGAAGGCCGCATCGTAGCTCGCCTGCTCACCGGCCAGCGAAGCGCCGCCCGGCGAAGGCTGTGAAGCGATCGGGCCTCCGATCTGCGGAGAACCGGGCGCGCCGAGGTTCGCCCCGCCGCCCTGACCCACTCCGCCCAGCGTCTCGAGCGCGGCCAACCGCTTCTCGAGATCGCCGTACAGGCTGCGCGACTGCGCCTTGCCGCCTTCGCTCTGGTTCTGCAGCAGCTCCACTTCGCCGCGGAGATTGCGCACCTCACCCTGCAGGGCGTCGATACGCTGGGCGAGCTGCAACAGGCTCTGGTTGGACAACACGCGCTCGATGCGCTGGACGCGCGCGTCGAGGTCGTTGAGACGGATGTACACCGGATCTTCCTCGGGCGAGACGGCGCAACCGCCGAGCGCGAGGAAGCCCAGCGCCATCGCGCCCAGGCGGAATGGATGTTGGCTCACGGTCGGCCTCTTACTTCAGGTAGACGATCTCGACGCGGCGATTCATCGAGTAGGACTGGTCATCGCTGCCAGCCTGCGCCGGACGCTCTTCGCCATACGAGACGGTGGAGAGCTGGACTTCCGCCACACCCTGCAGCAGCAGCGCGCGGCGCACGGCCTGGCCGCGGCGCTCGCCGAGACCGATGTTGTACTCGCGCGAACCGCGCTCGTCGGCGTGGCCTTCCAGGCGAACCTTCTGGTTCGGGTTCTTGGCGAGGAACGCGGCATGCGCGTTGACCACCGACTGCGAATCCGTGCGGATGTCGGCGCGATCGAAGTCGAAGTACACGATGCGCTGGGACAGCAGCTCACCGGAAGGACCCTGGATCGCGGTCTCGTCGGAGCTCACCGCCGAGGAGTCCACACCGCTGGTATCGGTGGTGGATGACGGCGTCGTCGGCGCGGGCTGTTCCTCCGGCTTGGTCTTGCAACCGGCCACGAGGCCGAGCGAGGCGAGGACGAGAACGACGAGTACGGAATTTTTCATGTGCACACCTTTCACAATTGTCATGGCAAATATGGCCCCCAAACCGGTTCACGGACTTCACCCGCGTCGGCGTCGAGCCGGCCCGTGGTGAGTCCATCGACGGATACGGTCTGCAGCACTCCCTGGCCGCGGTCACGTCCCGCAAAGATGAGCATCGCGCCATTGGGTGCGAAGCTCGGCGATTCTTCCTGGCGGCCCTTGGACAACACGGTGATCGCGTTGTTACCGAGGTCCTGCACGGCGATGCGATAACCCCCGTCGGTCAGCGTCAGCAGGCCGAGTTGTTTGCCGTCCGGCGAGACCCGCGGGCGCGCATTGTACGACCCGGAGAACGTCACGCGCTTGGGACGTTCGTTCGCGCCCGGCGTCACGCGGTAGATCTGCGGGCTGCCCGAGCGGTCCGAGGTGAAGAACACGCTGCCGTCCGGGTGGAAGCTGGGCTCGGTGTCGATGCCGGGATCGTCCGTCAGCCGCGTGAGCTGCTGGTTCTGCAGGTTCAGTAGGTAGACGTCGAGGTTGCCGTTGCTGCCCGAGAGCGTGAGCGCGAGCTTGTCGCCGTCCTTGTTGTAGGTGGGAGCGCCGTTGATGCCGGCGCGCGCGGACACCTGGATCTTGCGGCCGGTGCGAACTTCCTGGACGAACACGGCTGACACGCGCTTCTCGAAGGACACGTACGCCAGCCACTCGCCGTTCGGCGACCAGGCGGGCGACATGATGGGCAGCGGCGAACTCATGATGCGCTTGCGGTTGAACCCATCGGCGTCGGCGACATAGAGCTCGTAACGCTGGCTCGGCGGCTTGCCGTCCACGGACACATAGGCGATGCGCGTGGCGAATGCGCCGCGGATGCCGATGATCTTCTCGAAGAGCTTGTCCGCGATGCGGTGCGCGGCGTTGCGCAGGTTGTCGGGCTGAGTGCTGAAGTTCGGCGCATCCACGGTGATGCCCGTGAGCACGTTCACGAGCTCCGCATCGATGCGCACGCGGCCATCGGCCAGCGAGCTCACGCGGCCCACGACCACGTAGTCGTTGCGCATCTGCTTCCAGTCGGCCGCGACCACGGCCGAGGCCGTGGTGGGCTTGTTGATCATGTCAGTGCGCGCCATGGCCTTGAAGCGGCCGGTGCTCTCCAGGTCTTTCTGGATCACGTCCGCCACGTCGAGCCCGCCGTCCGCGGGCGCTGCGCGCGAGAACGGCACCACCGCGATCGGGATCGGATCGGTCACGCCATTGGTGATGGTGAGACGCAGCTGGGCGAAAGCGGGCGAGGCGCCGGCCAGCAGGGCCAGGACCATCGGGAACCAGAGTTTTTTCATGCGCATGTTCATCATTGCGGTGCGAATGTTAGCTCCAAATTGCGTTCGAACGGCACGCCCGGGGGCGGCGTGGGCAGCGGTGAGGCGCGATACACGGCGGCCTCGACGGACTCGCGCAACGCGGCATCGTTGGGATTGCAGCTCTCGACGCGCACCGAGGTGACCTCGCCGCCCGGCACCTGGCCGACCAGCACGATACACGTGACCCCCGCGACTGCCGAGGGCGGTTTGATCCACGCGCGCGCGATTTTCGCGACGATGGATGCATGCCAGCGATTGGCCTCGGCGCTGTTGCGAGCCGCATTGCCCCGCTCTTCGGCCTCGAGGCTGCGCCGGAGTTCCGCTTCGCTGGCGAGACGGGCCTTTTCCTCCGCCGCCTTGCGCGCGGCAGCGGCCTCCTCCGCTTTCTTTTTCTCGGCGGCGCGCTTCTCCGCGGCAGCCTTCTCGGCTGCCGCTTTTTCGGCGACGGCCTTGGCCGCGGCCTGCTTTTCGGCTTCCTTTTTCTGAGCGTCGAGACGCTGCTGTTCCTGCTCCTGCTCGCGCTTCAACTGCTCCTGTCTCTCCTGCTCGAGCTTCTCCTGGGCGACCCGCTCTTCTTCCCGCTTCCGTTCGAGCTCGGCCGGATCCGGCTTGGGCGGACCCTGTTCTTCGGGTTCGGGCGGCGGCGGCTCCTCGGGCGGGACTTCCGGCGGCGGCGTGGGCTCGGGTTCGGGCGCGGGCGCGGCTTCCGGCAGTTTCTCCACCCCCTTGAGCGCGCGTTCGTCGACGAGCGTCGCGTCGATGGCGAGCGTCTGCACCGGCGGCTCGTGTTTCCACGTGAACCAGCCGTACACCGCCGCCGCCGCGATGGCCGCATGCAGCAGCACGGACAGCGCGATGGAGCCGAAACTCCCGGATTTCTTGGGCTTCTGCGGAGGCATTACTCGAGAACCGGCCTAACGATTCCGCTTCTTGTCCGGCGGCTGCGTGACGAAGCCCACCTTGTCCGCACCGGCGCGTTGCAGGATGGTCATCGCGCCGACCACTTCGCCGTAGGCCACGCGGTAATCACCCCGCACAAGCACCACCGTTTCAGGCGCGCGACGCAGGACCGCAGCGGTCTGCGCTTCGGCCTGCTCGGCGGAGATGGGCGCGTCCTCGGGCTGGTTGTAGTTGAGGAACAGGCGGCCGGATTCGTCGATGCTGAGGATGATGGGTTTGGTGTCCTTGAGCATTTCCGGGGGAATCGCGCGTGCACCCGCCTTGGGCAGATCCACCTTCACACCTTCGGTCATGAGCGGCGCGGTGATCATGAAGATGATCAGCAGCACGAGCATGACGTCGATGTAGGGCACCACGTTGATCTCGCCCATGAGGCGGCGCCGGCGACCCTTTTGTACGGCGGCGGCCACGGGCTACTCCTTCACGGCGGCGCCGCCGCGGCCGGCGTAACGCTGCAGGATCGTGGAGAACTCTTCCATGAAGGCGTCGTAGCGCAGCTCCAGACGGCTCACCTGGTCCGCGTATCGGTTGTAGGCGATGACCGCGGGAATGGCGGCAAACAATCCGATGGCCGTGGCGATCAGCGCCTCGGCGATGCCGGGTGCGACCATCGCGAGTGTGGCCTGCTGCACGCCGCCCAGCGCGACGAACGAACTCATGATGCCCCAGACCGTGCCGAACAGGCCCACGTAGGGGCTCGTCGATCCGATCGTGGCGAGGTTCGCAAGACTTTCTTCGAGACGCTCGAGCTCCTTGAGCTGGCCCACGCGCATGGCCCGGCGGGAACCCTCCAGCAGTTGCTCCGGCGGAATGCCGCTCTGCTTGAGGCGCGCGAACTCCCGGAAGCCGAATTCGAAGATGCTCGACATGCCGGTGGCGCCGCCACGGCCTTCGATCTGGCGGTACAGCGCGGTGAGGTCGCCACCCTTCCAGAAGCTGTTCTCGAAGTTGTCGGCTTCATCGTGCGCCTTCGACAACAGCGAACGCTTGCGGAAGATGATGCTCCAGGACACGAGCGACGCGAGCAGAAGCAGTCCCATGACCGCCTGCACCACGGGGCTCGCATCCAGCACCAGTCTGACTATCGAGAGTTCATTTTCCATCACACACCCTTTATGAAGTCCGGGAGTCCGCGCGGCCGGAACGTTTTTGCATCCACGCAGGCCACGCGCACCTCGCCTTCCACGAGCACCGTCCCGCCTCGCTTGATCACCTGCTGGAAGCGGATCGAGGCGCGGCCTTCGGGGATCGGCACGCAGGAGATCACGATCTCATCGTCGAGCCGTGCGGGCTTGCGGTAGTTGACCTTCACTTCCACGACGGCGAACACGAAGCCGAACTTCTCGGCGAGCTCGCTCTGCGCATGGCCCAGGGAACGCAGCCATTCGGTGCGCGCCCGCTCCATGTACTTGAGATAATTGGCATAGAAGACCACCCCGCCGCCATCGGTGTCCTCCCAATAGACGCGCGCGGTCCAGAGAAATTCCGTCATGGGTCGAGCAAAGGTAGGTTCGTCATGGGCGACTCGGGCGGTTTCACCCCGAAATGCAGATAGGCCGCGCGCGTGGCCATGCGCCCGCGCGCGGTGCGCATCAGGAACCCCTGCTGGATCAGGAAGGGCTCGATCACGTCTTCGAGCGTGCCACGCTCCTCGCCGATGGCGGCCGCCAGGCTGTCGATGCCCACGGGTCCGCCCTCGAACTTCTCGATGATGGTGCCTAACAACTTTCGGTCCAGCGCGTCGAACCCCTGCGGGTCGACTTCCAGCAGATCCAGCGCGGCGCGCGCCGTGACCTCGTCGATGTTCCCGCCGCCCTTGACCTCGGCGTAATCGCGCACGCGACGGAGCAGGCGGTTGGCGATGCGCGGCGTGCCGCGCGAACGCTGGGCGATGCGCTGCGCGCCCGCAGCGTCGATGGGCACGCCGAGGATGCCCGCCGACCGCGTGACGATGCGCTCGAGCTCGCCCACCGTGTAGAACTCGAGCCGCTGCACGATGCCGAACCGATCGCGCAGCGGCGACGTGAGCAGGCCGGCGCGCGTGGTCGCGCCGATGAGCGTGAAGGGCTGCAGCGCGAGTTTGATGGACCGCGCGGCGGGGCCCTCGCCGATCATGATGTCGAGTTGATAGTCCTCCATCGCGGGATAGAGCACTTCTTCGACGACGGCGCTGAGCCGGTGGATCTCGTCGATGAACAGCACATCGCGAGGTTGCAGATTGGTGAGCAACGCCGCGAGATCGCCGGGACGTTCGAGCACGGGACCCGAGGTCTGCCGAAGGTTCACGCCGAGCTCGCTCGCCAGGATGTTCGCGAGCGTGGTCTTGCCGAGTCCCGGCGGACCGAACACCAGCGTGTGATCGAGCGCCTCGCCGCGCTTGACCGCGGCCTTCACGAAGATCTCGAGCTGCGCCTTGACCTGCTCCTGGCCCACATAGTCGGCGAGCTTCTTTGGGCGGATCGCACGATCCACCGCTTCCTCTTCCGTGGTGCCCGCGGGGGCGACGATGCGATCGCTCATTGCGGACGCACCGTTCCCTGCAACGCGCGGCGGATGAGGTCCTCGGTACTGCCGCCCTGTCCCGCCAGCGGCTTCAGCATGGCCGTGACTTCCGCGGGCTTGTAGCCGAGCGCGACGAGTGCAGTCCAGGCTTCACCCTCGGTGCTCGAGGGTGAGATCAGCGGCGTACCCGCGGCCGCGGCTTCGTTGACCGCTTCGAGTTTGTCCTTCATCTCGAGCAGCAGGCGCTCGGCGGTCTTGCGGCCCACGCCGGGAATCCGGGTGAGCGCGCTCGAATCCTGCAGCTTCACGAGACTCGCGAAGCCATCCACACTCACGCCCGAGAGGATGGCCAGCGCGATCTTGGGGCCGATCTGCGAGACCTTGAGCAGATTGCGGAACAACGCGCGTTCTTCCTGCGTGCCGAATCCGTAGAGGATGTGCGCGTCCTCGCGCACGACGAGATGCGTGAGCAGGCGCACCTCACTGCCGATCGCGGGCAGCGTGTAGAACGTCGACATTGGCGCTTCGATGTCGTAACCCACCCCGCCTACGTCCACGGTGAGGTGCGGCGGTGTCTTCACCACCAGCTTGCCGCGCACGAATCCGATCACGCGCGCGCCCCGGAGAGCGGCTCGAATCGCCGCGTGCTGGCGTGGCAGATCGCCACGGCCAGCGCATCAGCGGCATCCGCGCCGAGGCGCAGATCCACGCGCAGCAGTTGTTTGACCATGTGCGCCACCTGCGTTTTCTCCGCGCCGCCCACACCCACGACGGCGAGCTTCACGGCGCGGGGCGCGTATTCATGGACGCCCAGCGATACCGGCACGGCGGCGAGCGCGGCGCCGCGGGCCTGACCCAGCTTGAGGGCGCTGTCGGCGTTCTTGGCGAGGAATACCCGTTCCACCGCGACTTCCTGGGGGCGATGTTCCGCGATGAGCTCCGCGACACGCGAATGGATGAGCCGGAGGCGATCGGCGAGCGGACCGCCCGAAGTGGCGATACAACCCTGCGCGACGATGGTGAGCTGACCCCCCGAACAATCGATGACGCCAAATCCCGTACGGAGAGAACCCGGATCCAGTCCGAGGATGCGCGCGCGACCCGCCGGCGAGACCTTCCCCACCAGCTGCGCACCCGCGAACGCAACCGGCCGATCCGCACCGGGCTTGTACGAGCGCCATGTGGAGTATCCACGCGCCATCAGTCGCTTAAACCCTCGCGCCGCTTACAAAAAACTGCGCGTATCATAACTGCAAATCCGGCGCGGCACGCGCGCGTTCACACGTTCTTTTTCGTGCACAACCTCCACTCCTGCTCCGCGGAGCTACGACAAACCATCGATGCGCATGCCGCCCGGCTCGAGGGCTGGGGCGTCGCGCGCGCGGCGCAGGATCGCGCCGTCGACGCGGCCGTGATCGTCGCGTCGTTGACCGAGGACGCGACGCTGGCCTCCGCGCTGCTGGCGCAATCCGCGCTGGGCGCCACGGGCAAGGACGGCGAGGAGGCGCGAGAGATCGAACTGCATTTCGGACATGAGGCCGTGGCGCTGGCGCGAGAGCTCGCTCATTTCGGCGACATCCGGCTCACGCCGCTCGCGGCGGCGTCTCACCACCTCGAGCCCGCGCAGGCCGAGGCCCTTCGCAAGATGCTGCTGTCGGTGGTCAGTGACCCGCGGCTCGTGCTGGCGCGCCTTGCCTGGCAGCTCGTGGATCTCATGGCGGCGAAGGACGGGCACGCGCAGGTTCGCGAACGGCTGGCGCTCGAGACCCGCGAGGTGTTCGCGCCGCTCGCGAATCGCCTGGGACTCTGGCAGCTCAAGTGGGAGCTCGAAGACCTCGCCTTCCGCTTCCTGCAGCCCGATGACTATCGCCGCATCGCCGCCGCGCTCGCGGAGAAGCGCGTCGCGCGCGAGCAATACATCACCGACTTCTGCCGCGCGCTGGAATCGCACTTGCGCGCCGCGGGCATCGAGGGCGAGGTGTACGGCCGCCCCAAACACATCTACAGCATCCATCGGAAGATGGAGCGCAAACAGCTCTCGTTCGAGCAGGTGTTCGACCTGCGGGCAGTCCGCATCGTCGTGGGCACCGTGGCCGAGTGTTACGCGGCGCTCGGTTTGATCCACGGTGCGTACACCTACATCCGCGGCGAGTTCGACGACTACATCGCCACGCCGAAGGACAACTTCTACCGCTCGATCCACACCGCGGTGCTGGGGCCGGAGGCCAAGGCGGTCGAAGTGCAGATCCGCACGCGAGAGATGCACGACCAGGCCGAGCTCGGTCTCGCAGCCCACTGGCGATACAAGGAAGCGCGCGGCCACGACGTCTCGTACGACCGCAAGATCGAATGGGTACGCAAACTGCTCGAGCCCACGGCCGAGGGTGACAACGATTTTCTCGACCAGGTGCGGTCGGAGCTGTTCGAAGACCGCGTCTATGCACTCACGCCCAAGGGCGAAGTCGTGGACCTGCCGCACGGCGCGACTCCGCTCGACTTCGCCTACCACGTGCACACCGACCTCGGGCACCGCTGTCGCGGCGCGCGCGTGAATGGCCGCATCGTGCCGCTCACCCGGGCGCTCGCGAATGGCGAGATCGTCGAGATCATCACGCACAAATATCCGCAGCCCAGCCGGGACTGGCTGTCGGAAACGCAGGGCTATCTCACGAGCGCGCGTTCGCGCAGCAAGGTGCGAGCCTGGTTCCGGAAGT
The DNA here is from genome assembly GCA_046733635.1 of Pseudomonadota bacterium. Classification (GTDB taxonomy): domain Bacteria; phylum Pseudomonadota; class Gammaproteobacteria; order Steroidobacterales; family Steroidobacteraceae; genus CADEED01. Next base: position 10,338 of record JBKPPO010000378.1, read on the forward strand.
TAGACGAGGAGACGGCGCACAAGACGGTGACGGCGCCCGAACCCGTCGTGGCAGTGGCGCCGGCGCCGCCGCGGCGGCGGACCGGCGCCCGCAAGGCTGCGCGCTCTCCGGTGGTCCTGGGCGGCGTCGAAGATCTGCCGATCAGTTTCGCCCGGTGTTGCGCCCCCGTGAAACCCCAGCCCATCGCCGGCTACGCGACGGTGGGCCGGGGCGTGACGATCCACCGCGCGGACTGCCCGGGCCTCACTCGCATGAGTGCGAGCCGGCCCGACCGCCTCATCGCCGCGCAGTGGACGGACGCACTCAGCACGCAGCCCGTGACGCTCACGATTGTCGCCATAGACAGACAGGGACTGGTCCGGGACATCGGCGATCTGCTGGCCAGTGAAAAAATGTCCATCGAGATGATGCACACCACTACCGACAAGACACAGTCGACAGCTACCATCGACGTGCGCTTGGGGGTCGATGACGCAGAGCATCTGACACGTTTGCTGCAACGTATCCGGAAGGTAGGGAGTGTCCTTTCGGTACGCCGGTCGGGTTGATTTGACTTAACCGGAGCCGGACAACCAGGAACTGCCTGGGAAACGTGACGCGATGCGACGCCTCATTCCGTCCAATCGCGTCTACTAAACAACGAATTACATACACCGGGGTATTGGAACGCACATGCGTGTCCTGCTGGTCGACCATGACTCAGAGGGTCTCGAGGCTATTGCCCGCGCGATTCGCGGCGTCCTCGAACTCGACTGCGTCTCCAGCAAAGGCGACGCCCTCCTGTTGCTGCGCCAGAACACCTACGACGTCTTGATCGCCTGCGAGCGCTGCGTCGATGGCTCTGGTCTCGACCTCCTCGGCCGCACGACCCGCACCGCCGCGCCGCTCAAACGCATCTTCGCCGCGCCGGCCGACCGCCTGCAGTTGTTAGGCCCGCGTCTCGCGCCGTTCAAGGTGCAGCGGACCATCAGTTATCCCATCGATCTCGAAGAGCTGTGGCTCGCCATCGCGCAGGTCACGGGCACCAACGACGAGACCGACGGCACCATCGAACGCGTGGTGCTCGACGAACGCGGAATTCCGTCGAGCGGCACCACGCCGCGCGGACCGATTCCGCCGCGTCCGCCAGCGCCGCTGCGCGAAGTCCGGGCGCCTGCGCCGTCACCAGCGCTCACGCCGGCGCCGGCTCCCGCCGCGGCATCGCCAGGCCGCACGGCCACGGCTCGCGCCACTCAACCCGCGCCGGAAGCCCCGCGCGCAGC
>JBKPPO010000379.1:0-13687 GCA_046733635.1 Pseudomonadota bacterium
GTAGATAGAAGGCGCATTGAGCGCACGCTCGAGCTTCTCGTAGGTGGCCGCATCCCGCTTGTGCACGGCGATGATGTCGCGGTTCTTGTTGCCCAACATGAACTCGAGCAGGCGGTACTGCACCGACTGGAACCCCGAGGAGCGCCCCAGCGTGTTGCGGAACGCCGAGTATTCGAACGGCGTGAGCGTGGACAGCACGCTCCAGGCGCCCAGCAATTCTTCCTGCACGCGCGAGATGCGCGCCAGCATCTTGAACGACGGATCGAGGTCGTCGCGGCGCACGCATTCCATGACCGCGCCCAGCTCGTGCAGGATCAGGCGCATCCACAGCTCGGACACCTGGTGGACGATGATGAACAGCATCTCGTCCTGCTCGATGGAATTCGGCTTCTGCGCATCCAGCAACTTGTCGAGCTGCAGGTATTCGCCATAGGACTGTGAGGTCCCCAGGTCCCAGTGCACGGCCTCGTTCTTGAAGTCGACCTTGTTGTCCGCCATCCGCTCTCTCGGTTCGTCCGCGTTACTCATCGGAGAAGACCCACCGCGGCACGTGCCGCCAGCCTTGCACCAGTTCTCGATCCAGCACGCGCCAGTCCGCGCAATGTCTTTCCACCGCCTGCCAGAATCGCGGCGAGTGGTTCATGTGATTCACATGCATGAGCTCGTGCACGATGAGGTAGTCCACCACGTCCGGTCGTTGGAACAGCAGGCAGCAATTGAGACTGATGGTACCCCGCGCCGAACAGCTCCCCCAGCGCGATCGCTGCCGGCGGCTCGAGACTCGCGAATAGTTCACGCGGGTGGCCGCGGCCAATCGCGCCACTCGTGGCTCCAGCCGCTCACGCGCGGCCTCGAGCAGCCAGTTCCGCAACGCGCGCCGCAAAGCGCGGGCATTCACCGCGCCGGACACGCGCAGCACGCGCTCGTGGCTCCCCTGCTCTCCCGTGATCTGCAGCCGGAGGCGTCCGGCGCCACCGGCGAGCTGGACGTGGAATCGTTCGCCGGTCGCGGCGAAGTCGATGGCTTCGGGTGGAAAAGGCTGCGGCGCAGGCCGGTTGCGCAGGGCCATCGCGCGTTTGTCTTCTATCCACTGGCGGTGGCCGGCCACGAAGCGCTCGATTTCGCGCGGCCCCACACGCGGCGGCACCACCACTTCCACACGCGCGTCGGGATACACGCGGATCGAAAGGCGGCGCGCGCGGGCACTCGTGCGAATACGCAGGGGACTGTCCCCGTTCTCCCCGTCACGCACGGCGTCCAGCAGACCCAACTGGAAATGAGGACTGTCCCCGTTCGACCCGTCACGCAGATCATTCCCGGAACTCATAGCTGCGCGCCCAGCGTGACGCCATCCCGAATCGCCCGTTCGGCATCCAGCTCCGCCGCGAGCAGCGCGCCACCGATGAGATGCACCGGTCGGCCGGTGCCCGCGAGTTCCGCCACCAGGCCATTCACCGATTCCTGCCCGGCGCACACGATCACGTGATCGACGGACAGCAACTCTTCCTTCTGTCCATCGACGATGTGCAGCCCGTCATCGTCGATTCGCCGATAACCTACGCCCGACCGCATGATCACGCCGCGATGCTTGAGCGCCGTACGGTGGATCCAGCCCGTGGTCTTGCCGAGGCCGATACCCGGTTTGCCGGGCTTTCGCTGCAGTAGATAGACGCGTCTCTGCGAGGGCACGTGCTTCTGCGGCAGCAGGCCGCCACGCTCGGTGAGCGTCCGGTCGATGCCCCACTCTTCGAAGTAGTCGGCGTCCGGACGGTGCGTGAGGAATGTGGCCACGTCGAAGCCGATGCCGCCGGCGCCGATGATGGCAACGCTGTTGCCGGCCGTTCGCGCCCCCGACAGCAAGTCGGGATACAGGATCACCTTGGGATGCCGTATGCCCTCGATGTCGGGCACGCGCGCCGATACGCCGCTCGACACCACGAACTCATCGAACCCTTGCGCCGAGAGCGATGCCGCCTCGGCACGGCATTCGAGTTTCAGCGTCACTCCCGTGAGCACCAGCCGCCTGGAGAAATATCGCAGCGTGTCGCAGAAATCCTCCTTGCCCGGCACTTCACGCGCATACCGGAACTGGCCGCCGATCTCTCGCGACTGCTCGAACAGCGTGACGCGATGTCCGCGTTCGGCGAGCGTCGTCGCGCAAGCAAGGCCCGCGGGCCCCGCGCCGATCACCGCAATCCTCTTCGCCGCCGCCGCGGGTTCGATGCGCAGTTCAGTTTCATACGCCGCGCGCGGATTCACGAGGCAGGTGGCGCGCTGATTCTCGAATACCTTGTCGAGACATCCCTGGTTGCAGGCGATGCAGGTGTTGATCTCGTCGTCGCGTGCCGCAGCCGCCTTGCGCGGCAGCTCCGGATCCGCGAGCAGCGGCCGCGCCATCGACACCAGATCCGCGGAACCAGCGGCGATGAGCGCGTCCGCGTCACCGGGCATGTTGAACCGGTTCGTGGCGATGACGGGCAGCCGTGTCGCCGCCTTGATGCGCGCCGACACCCAGCCGAACCCGCCGCGCGGCACCACCCCCGCAATGGTGGGAATCCGCGCTTCATGCCAGCCGATGCCGGTGTTGAGCATCGTCGCGCCCGCGCCTTCCATCTGCGAAGCCAGCCATTCCACTTCCGCACCCGTACCGCCGCCTTCGACGAGATCCAGGCCCGAGATGCGGAAGATGATGATGAAGCGCTCGCCTACAGCCGCGCGCGTGTTGCGCACGATCTCGAGCGCGAGCCGCGCGCGATTCTCGAGCGGGCCACCCCACTCGTCGGTGCGCTGATTGGTCCGCGGCGCCAGGAACTCATTGATGAGATATCCCTCGGATCCCATGATCTCGACGCCGTCGTATCCGGCATCTTTCGCGAGCACGGCGCAGTTCACGAAATCCTCCATCTGGTCGCGAACGCCGTCGCTCGAGAGCTCGCGCGGCTTGAAGCGATTGATGGGCGCGCGAGCGCTCGTCGGCGCCACCGGGAACGGGTGATAGGCATAACGGCCCGTGTGCAGGATCTGCATGCAGATCAGGCCACCCTCCTGGTGCACGGCATCCGTGACCAGGCGATGCCGCGCGACTTCATGGCGGCTCGACAATTTGCCGGCGAACGGCTTGGTCCACCCCGCGCGGTTGGGCGCAATGCCACCCGACACCAGCAAACCCGCGCCGCCCCGCGCACGCTCCGCGAAATAGGCCGCGAGCTTGGGGTAGTCGCGCGCACGGTCTTCGAGCCCGGTGTGCATCGAGCCCATGACGATGCGATTGGGCAGGCGCGTGAAGCCGAGGTCGAGCGGAGCGAATAGGCGCGGATACTTCACGCCGCGCAGTTTAGTGGAGGCAGGCGCTCAGCGTGTAATTTGCGACATCAGCTTGCGGGCGAGCGCGTAGTCCGGCGCGATCAGCAACGATCGCTCCAGCGCCTCGCGTGCGCCCACCACATCCCGCTGATCGACGAGCGCGCGGCCCAGGAAGGCGTAGGCCTCGGCCGCGCCCCACTCCGGCGTCGTCGAGGCCTGTGCGCGCACCTGCTCGAACATCAGGGTCACCGCACGCAAGTTGCGCAGCGCCGTGGCCTTCTCGTCCGCGTTCTTGCCGGCGCGCTCGAACTGCGCCAGGGCTTCCACGAGCCGCACGCGCGGATTGCGCGGCTCCATCTTCACGGCCTCTTCGATGCGCGACCCGATGCGGCCCCCGCCGAAGGGAATGGAGCTCATCTCGCGGCCCGCCAGCGTGCATGCCGTGTCCAGCGCGTAGGCTTCCGCTCGCCGGAGCCGGTTGGCCGGCAGCTCGTCGAGTCCCAGCGGAATCTTCGGCAATGCCTTCACCGAGGCATCGATCTCGTCGCCGCAATCGTCGATGGCGTCCTTGGCCTGCGACTTCTGCGTGGGACTCAGCACCTGCGCCAGCCGGTAATACGTGAGCGCGCGGAAGTAGGCGCGCTCCACCGCATCCTCGCGCGTGGCCTCTTCGCTTTCGGAACCCGGCTTGGGCTTGAGCGAGGTCAGCACGCTGTTCAGCGCTCGCGCGTCATTCGTGTAGTACGCGTACTGGATGCGCCCTTCCACATCCGGCCAGTTGCCCGCACCCTGCGCCCAGGCCGAAGAAACGAACGAGGCGCCGGCCAATGCCAGCGCCCCGATGAACGTGAAAGACGTGGAAGTCCGTGTCACAACTCTCGCAACCCTGAAGTGATGGGCAGGCGCGCCGCGCGGATTCCCGGCAACACGCCCGCGATGAAGGTCAACACCAGTCCATAGATGATGCCCGTGATCATGAGCTGCGGCGTCACCGTGAACGCATAGGTGATCTGGCTGAACGTCTGGAAGTTCATCGTCGAACTCTGCATGCCGTTCAGGAAGATGAACGCCAGGATACCGCCGAGCAATCCACCCGCCGCACCCAGCAGCATGGCTTCGAACAGCACCGAGATCACCACGGGCGACGCGCCGAATCCCATGGCGCGCAGCGTGGCGATCTCGCGTACACGCGCGGCGACGGCATTGAACATGGTGTTCACCGCCGCGAAGATCGCCGCGAGGCCCATCATGATCGCGAACACGAAGCCCGCTCCGTTGATGAGCGTAGACATCACCTTCTGCTGCTCGGCGTAGAACTCCGGTTCGCGCTTCACGTCGACCTGGAGCTGCGGGTCTTTCGTGAGCGCGTCCTTGAACTTCTTGAACGTGGCGTCGGTGTCGTCGGTGAGACGCGCGCGGACAGACTGATAACTCGAACCGCGGTTCCACACCTGCTGCACGAGCAATACGTCAGCCCAGGCTTCGGATTCGGCCACGCCGCCGTCATCGCTGAAGATGCCGACGATGTTCCAGTCCGCATTGCCCCAGCGCACGGTCTTGCCCACCTGCATGGGCTCATATCGCGGGTTCTCCGCGGTGCCGGTGTTGATCTCGTAGTTCGCCACCACGCCGAGGCCGACCACGATCTCGTTCGTGCCCTCCTTCATCATGCGGCCCTGCTCGATCTTGAACGAGCGGCGCAGTGCGGGAGCGGTCGGTGAGACGCCGCGGAATGGCAGATTGGCGGTGGTGTCCTTGCCCTTGAGCTTGCCGTCGGTGAGCACGTAGAGCTCCGCGGAGATCAGCGGCTTTCCCGGTCCCGTGCCGCCCGCGGCGGCTTCGCGCTTGATGCCCGGCGCGTCGCCAATCAGCGTGACCTGGTTCTGTCCGAAGCCCGAGCTCATTTCATTCGTGGCGCCGGAGCGCAGCACCACGGCCACGTCGTTGGAACCCGAGAGTTCGAGCGCTTCGCGGAAGCCCGCTGCGATCGACAACACCGCGATGAGCACCAGTGTCACGCCGCCGATGCCGACCACGGCCACGAGCGACGACGCCCAGCGTTCGGGGATGTTGCGCACGTTCATCGCGGTGACGGCGCCGATCTGCGAAAAGATTGTGGACATCGTTCAGCCCTTCCTGAGCGCGTCGGTGATCCTGAGCCGCATGGCGGTGAGCGCGGGCCACAGCCCGGTGATCACGCCGAGCAACACCATGAGCACCAGCGAGGTGATCAACGTGCTGCTGTCGATCTCGAAGATCGGGAAATACTGCTTCATCGTCGGCTGCAGCGCGCTGACGCCCAACCATGCCAGACCGAAGCCGATGAGCCCGCCGAGCACCGTGAGGAACAACGCCTCGCCGATCACCAGCTTCAACACCGTGCCCGACTCGAAGCCCAGCGTCTTGAGCACGCCGATCTCGTTGATGCGCTCGCGCACCGACTGCGCCATGGTGTTGGCCGTGACCAGCAGCATCGTGAAGAACACCGCGAACACCACCGACACGAGGATCTTGCCGATGTTGCCGAGCTGTTCCATGAACTGCTTGGTGAACGCCTTTTCCGTACCCGTCTTGGTCTCATCCGAAGAATTGGCGAACAACGCATCCACACGTTTCGCCACGGCTTCGGCTTCATCCGGGTTCTTGACCTTCACCGTCATCCAGCCGATCTGGTCGCGGCCGAATTGCAATGACTCGTTGTAGTAGTCGTAGTGGAACATGGCGCTCTGGTTGTCCCAGCCCGCGCTGTTCTCCACCGTGTAGATGGCGACGATGTTGAATTCCCAGGTGTCCGAGCCGTTCTGCTTGCGGAAGATGGAAGACTTCAGCGGCAGCCGGTCGCCCTTCTTCCAGCCTTCTCGTTCGGCCAACGCCTTGCCGATCACGATGCCCTGGCGGTCCGCCTTCCAGGCCGCGAATTCCTCGGGCGTGATCTTGACCTCGGGATACACCGTGAAGAAATCCTCGACGTTCATCGGGAACACCGGGATCTGCATGGTGCCGTCCTTGTAGACGCCGCCGAACCAGTTGAGATGCACCACCGATGACACGCCCTCGACCGCGCGCGTCTTCTCGTAATGAGAGATCGGGAACGAATCGATGATGGACACCTTGCTGAGCGTGATCAGTCGATCCGCACCCGTGAGGTTCACGGCCTGGTTCAGCGAGGTTCGCAGCGCGTCGAGCATGCCGAACATGAGGAACGCCAGGATGATGGAGAGCAACGTGAACACGAGCCGGAGCTTCCGGCGCGTGAGGTTGGCCCACACGAAGGATAACCAGGACATTTACTTGACCTCCCGCTCGAGGCGCCCCTTCTCCAGGTGCAGCGTGCGCGTGGCGCGCTCGGCGGCGCGCGGGTCGTGCGTGACCATGACGATGGTCTTGCCGTGTTTCTGGTTCAACGCCTGCAGCAGGTCCAGGATCTCGTCGCCGGACTTGCGGTCGAGGTCACCCGTGGGCTCGTCGCAGAGCAGCAGCGTGGGATCCGTGACGATGGCGCGCGCGATGCCCACGCGTTGTTCCTGACCGCCCGAGAGCTCGCGCGGCTTGTGCTTCATGCGTTCGCCCAGGCCCACGAGATTGAGCGCCATGTGCGCGCGCTTGAGACGCTCCGCCTTGCCGAGTTTGGTCAGCAGCAGCGGCAGCTCCACGTTGCGTTCCGCCGTGAGCACGGGCAGCAGGTTGTACATCTGGAACACGAAGCCCACGTTGTCGGCGCGCCAGCGGCCGAGCGCGGCGTTCGACAGCTTGTCGATGGACACGCCGTTCACGTCGATGCTGCCGGTTGTCGGGCGATCGAGCCCGCCGATGAGATTCAGCAGCGTGGTCTTGCCCGAACCCGAAGGCCCCATGAGCGCGACGAAATCACCGCGCGGCAGGTCGAGGTCGAGCTTTTCGAGCACCGGCACCACCTCCGAACCGCGCTGATACTGCTTCGCGACTCCGCGAAGCTTCACCACCACCGGATCCGCGTTCTGCACGCCCTGGGTCTGTTCGACTGCCGCCATGTGCTGCTCCCTAACTAGCCTTCAGTTTGACCTTGCCGCCGTCTTCGAGTCCCTGCACGAGCGGTGAGACGAGCGTATCGCCGCTGCTCACACCGGCACGGACTTCCACGGAACCTTCACTCTCGGGGCCGACCGTGACTGCGCGCCGCTCCACGCGTCCGTCACTGACCACCCAGACGTATGCGTCTTCACCTTCGCGCTGCACGGCGCTCGCTGGCACGCGGATGCGAGGCGCGGCATTGGCCGCCTGCTGCGGCTGGTCGTCGAGGAAACGCACCTTGATACCCATGTCCGGGAGGATGCGCGGCTCGAGATTGTCGAACGCGATGCGAACCTTGACGGTAGCCTTGGTGCGGTCGGCCGTGGGCACGATGTTGATCACGTGCGCGGCCAGCGGTGATGAAGGATAGGCATCCAGCGTCGCTTCCACGCGCTGGTTCTCCTTCACCCGATTGATGTACGACTCGTTGACGTCCACTTCGATCTCGCGCGAATCCATGTCGACGATGGTGGCGATGCCGGTGCGCGTGAAGCCGCCGCCCGCCGACATCGGCGAGACGATCTCGCCCGGCTGCGCGTCCTTGGAGATCACGACGCCGGCGAACGGCGCGCGCACCTGCAGGTCGTCGAAGTCGATGCGGCGCATCTGCAGGCCGCTCTCGGCCACCTTGACCTGCGCCTTCGAGGCTTCGAGACGCGCGGCCAGAGCGTTGACTTCGGCACGCGAAGCGTCGAGCGCCGTCTGGCTGATGAGCTGCTGCTGAACCAGCGCTTCGTTTCGCGTGAGGTTGCGCTGCGCCTCGGCGAGCCGCACTTCGATCTCGGCGAGGTTGCGGCGTGAGGCTTCGAGCTCGCGCTCGGACATCGTGAGCACCGTGCGCAGGTTCACCGGATCCAGCTTCGCGAGGACCTGGTCCTTCTGCACCTGCATGCCTTCCTCGACCAGGATCTCCTCGATCTTGCCCGTGACCTTCGAGGACACGGTGGCCATGCGGCGCGCGACGACGTAGCCCGAGGCGTTGAGCACCGCGGTGCCGCCGCCCGCACCGCCGGAAGCTTCGGCCTGCGCGGTGATCGTCGTGACTTCCGTGGCCTTGGGGCCGAAGAACACGAACCCGAGAACGGCGATCAGCACCAGCGCGGCGCCGCCGATGGCGTACCACACCGTGCGGCTCGGCCCGCTGCTCGTCGAGGGCGTGGAGCGGTCGATGCGCAAGCTGTTCAAGGAATCGTTGTCGAAGGCCATTGAGCTGTAAGTCCCTGAAAAGTCTGACTCACGTCAGGGCGTGAAGATTAATGGAATTCCCGGGGGCGTACAGCTGTTACTTGTCATGTCCGCGGAGTGAGAGTCGTGACGCGAGGTCTATCCAGTACTTGTCGAGTAAGGACACTGAATATCGACAAGACGAGCTGGATATGTCCCGAATTGTCTTCGGGAGCATTCGATGGGGAGCGACAACGCGGGGGTCGGATTGCGATCGATGCGCGCTCGCCGTGCGGCGGCGATCCACGATCAATTGAGTGGTTAGGCAGCGCGATGTCGCTGCCTGTCCCCTCGCCGCCGCGGGCTCGAGCCCCCGGCGAGCGATCTCACGCGATGGGCGTCATGCGCCAGAACATCTTCGTCACCGGTTCGAGACAACCGCTCGCGTCGAGCACGCGCTCTTGCGACGACTTCGGTGCGCGGTCCGAAGCGACCGACTGACGGCCGAAGATCAGCGTGAGCGCGATACCCACCACCACCAGGGTGACAGCCAGTACGACGACGTTCCGTGTGCTCATGGGCGCGGACTATAGCCCGGTTTGCCGGAAATTCCCCTAGACTTCTTTCACAATGGAATCGATCGACATCGGCGCCAACCTGGCCCACGACAGTTTCGACGCCGACCGGGACGAGGTGCTGCGCCGCGCCCGGGATGCCGGCGTCATCCATCTCCTGATCACGGGCTCGAGCGAGGACAGTACGCGCCGCGCCATCGCGCTTTCCCGCGCCCGTCCCGATCAGCTGTCCGCCACGGCCGGCGTCCACCCGCACCACGCCGCGGACCTCACTCCAGAGACGCTCCCCGCGCTGCGCGCGCTGGCACAGGAACCCGAGGTGCGGGCCGTGGGTGAATGCGGCCTCGACTACTTCCGTGATTTCAGTCCGCGCGACCTGCAGCGCCGCGCCTTCGGCTGGCAGCTCGAGCTCGCGAAGGAACTCGGGAAGCCCGTGTTCCTGCATCAGCGCGATGCTCATGACGACTTCATCGCCATCCTTCGCGAGCACGGCGTGCGCGACGGTGTGGCGCACTGCTTCACTGCCGGCGAGAAGGAACGTGACGCCTACCTCGAGCTCGGCCTGCACATCGGCATCACCGGCTGGATCAACGACGAGCGGCGTGGGCAGCATCTACGCGAGGTCGTGAAAGGGATTCCGGCCGACAGGCTCATGGTCGAGACCGACGCGCCCTATCTGTTGCCGCGCGACATCCGGCCGGCGCCCAAGTCGCGGCGCAACGAACCGATGTACCTGCCCTATGTCATACGCGCCATCGCCGCGGCGCGCGGTGAGGCGGCTGAGGACGTCGCTGCAGCGTCCACGGTCACCGCGCGAAAGTTCTTCGGATTGCGTTAGGCGCTCACGCTCGCCGGATGCCGCGGTGGCTTGAGCTTCACCGGCTCTCTGGACCGCGATTCCTTCCGATACCGCGCGGGCGGTGACTTGAATCGCCGCTTGAACGCGCGATTGAACGCAGCCTCGGAGTCGTATCCCACATCGAGCGCCACGCGCTGCACGCTGCGGCTGGTCGAGCGCAGCGCCTCCGCGCCGAGTTCGAGCCGCCAGTCGGTGAGATAGGCCATGGGCGGTTGGCCGAGGAAACGCGTGAAGCGTTCCGTGAGCACCGAGCGCGAGAGATTCGCCTCCTGGGCAAGCAGATCCAGCGTCCAGTTGAACGCGGGATCGCGATGCAAGGCGGCGAGCGCGCGGCCCACGGCGGAGTCACCCGCACCGGCGAGCCAGCCCGTGCGCCCTTCGGGTAGCGAGAGCAGGTAACGGCGCAGGACTTCGGCGAACAGCACTTCCGCAATATGCGCGAGGATCACGTCGCTTCCCGGCGTGCGCGCCGCGGCCTGCGCGAGCGCGTGTCGGAGTGTGTTGTCCAGCCAGTCGCCGGCCGGGTCGCTCCGCACATTGATCCGCACCACGCGCGGCAATCCCGCGAGCACGGGTCTGAGCAAGGCGCCATCACAGGCCAGGTAACCGCAGACCAGGCCCGTGACCTGCCCGCCGCCACCCAGGTTCGCCAGCGCCAGTTTGCCGCTCCAGAGAGCCGGCAACGCCGCATTGCCATCGATGGGTTTGCCGCCGGAGCCCGCGCCCATCTCGTGCGCGTCACCGTGCGGCATCATCACGATGTCTCCGGCGGTCAGCGGTGTCACCTCTTCGCCCACGCGCACGTAGCCCGTGCCTTCGGTGAGGTGGTGGAACTCGATGACGTGCGTGGCCTTGCTCCGGATGTAAGGCAGGAAGGCCTTCGACGGCGGCGCGTGCAGGCACCAGGGCGCCGAACAGCTCGACTTGAAGAACATCGCGCCCGAGAGCTTCACCGCGCGCAGCAGTTCCGATAACGCATCCATGGGCAAATTCTGCGGTAGTTCGGTCAAACGCGCGAGCGCAACCCGCCGCCTGATCAATTAGTACGGTCGCCCGGCAAAGCGGCGGCGCCGACTTGCCGCCATCCTGCGCGCCCTTCCCCTCGGGCACGCAAGGAGCCAGCAATGCAGCAACAACCCCCGTCCGTCATCGACATGGACGCGCTCAACGGCCTGTTAGGCCGCGCCATCACCGACTTCGGCGGCACGTCGCTCGCCGCGCTCGTGGTCATCGGCGACCGTCTCGGCCTTTACCGTGCGCTCGCGGCGGGCGGCGCGCTCACGGCCGCCGAGCTCGCCGCCAACAGCGGCACGCACGAGCGATACGTGCGTGAGTGGCTCAACGCGCACGCGGCCTCGGGCTACGTGAATTACCTCGCGGACAGCGGCCGCTACCAGCTCTCGGCCGAACAGGCGATGTTGTTCGCCCAGGAGGACAGTCCGGCCTTCGTCGTCGGCGGCTTTCAGACCGCGCTGGCGGCTGGCCGCATCGTGGACCGGCTCACCGAAGCCTTCCGCACCGGCGCCGGCATCGGCTGGCACGAACATCACTCGGACATGTTCCCGGGCTGCGCACGCTTCTATCGCGTGGGATATCTCAACCACCTGGTCCAGGAATGGATCCCGGCGCTGGATGGCGTCAAGGCGAAGCTCGAAGCCGGCGCGTGCGTCGCCGACGTGGGCTGCGGAGTGGGTTACTCCACGATCATCATGGCCAAGGCCTTCCCGAAATCCTCGTTCACCGGCTACGACATCCACGCCGAATCCATCGCGGCCGCGCTCGGCCATGCGCGTGAGGCCGGTGTCACCAATGTGAAGTTCGAGCTGGGCCGCGCCAGCGACTTCGGCGCGGCCGGCGCATTCGATTTCGTCACGGTGTTCGATGCCCTGCACGACATGGGCGATCCGGCCGCGGCGTCGCGTCACGTGCTGAAGACGCTCGCGCCGGGCGGCACCTGGATGATCGTGGAGCCGTATGCCGGCGATCGCATCGAGGAGAACCTCAACCCGATCGGCCGAGCGTATTACGCGGCGTCCACGCTGCTGTGCACGCCCTGCTCGCTGTCGCAGGAAGGCCGCATGGGACTGGGCGCACAAGCGGGAGAGGCGCGTTTGCGAGCAGTGGTGACGGGAGCGGGCTTCCGGCATTTCCGGCGGGCGGCTCACTCGCCCGTGAATCTCATCCTGGAAGCGAAGGCCTAGGCCACCGCCACGGGCGAATGGCCGAAGTGCGGGCTGGGCTTGCAGGCGTCCTTGATGCGCTGCCAGCCCGGCCGGTACTTCGCCACGGCGATGTCGAGCTCGGCCGCGCCGAGTTTGGGGAATTCCGCGGCCACGGACTCCAGCATCACGGTGTAACGCGGCAGCCCCTTCGGGAACTTGGCGCGGCGCGTGAACACCACGCGGCCTTCGACGGGCGTCTCGGGATCCTGGGCCACGGCCTTGACGCTCGCGATGCGGTCATACAGCCCGGACTGCGGATTCGCGAACGTGGCGCGGCGCGGGCCGTCCATCACCGTCCAGTCGGTCATCTGATCGCCACCGAACACGTTGCCCGACACGTCGCGCATGTCGATGACGACGACGCCGCGGCTCGTGAGCAGCAGGAAATCGAGGTGGTAGTCGCCGCCATTGCCGTCGGGCACGAGCACGTCGCGCAGGTAATCCGCGGCGCCCGAGGTCACGCGCGCGACGCGGCGCGCGTCGCGTCGCTTCAGCATCCAGAAGCGCCCGACGACGAGCGCGAGCAGGCCCGCGGCGATGACGCCGATGGCGATCAGGACGAGCTGGATCTGTGAAAGCCCGAACGGCGGATTCAAGATTCTTTATTCCCTGCCTTACCCCAAGGCTCCGGCCAGCGACGCGAGCGTGGGCTCGAGATCGTCACAGGACACGGGGCGCGAGAAGAGTTTAGCAAGGCTTTCCGGCATTTCGATTCGCCGGCCCATGAGCGGCTCCACGATTTCCTGAAATTTCGCCGGGTGCGCCGTCGAAACCAGGATCCAGCGGCCACTGGCGCGATCCGACGGCGCCATGCGCGCGTAAACCTCGGCAGCCGTGGCGGTGTGCGGACACCAGGGCTTCCCGTAACGGCTGGCGTATTCGCCCAGATCGGTCTTGATCCGCGCCTTTATCTGCTCGTCCGTGACGCTTTCGGCGCTGACGGCGCCGCGAACCGCATGGATGTCCGGAAACAGTGCGCGCAGGCGCTCCATGTTGCTCGGAGATCCCACGTCCATGGCCGAGGCCAGCGTCGGAATGCTCGCACGCGGCTGCCATTGCCCGCTCTGCAGGAAGTCCGGCACCGAGCGATTGGCGTTGTGGGCCAGGACGATGCGTCCGATCGGAAGTCCCACCTGGCGCGCCCAGACGCAGGCCACGGAGTTGCCGAGATTGCCGCTCGGGATGAGGAAGTTAGGCTTGCCGCCCGTGGCGCGGAACACGGCCAGGCTCGTAGCCGCGTAATACACGGCCTGTGGCAGCAATCGACCGAGGTTGATGCTGTTCGCGCTCGACAGCTCGAAACGGCTGCGCAGCCCCGCGTCGACGAACGCCTCCTTCACCATGCGCTGGCAGTCGTCGAAGGTGCCGCTGACGCGGTACGAATGCACGTTGTCTCCCCAGCACGTGAGCTGGCGCTCCTGCGTCGGGGAGACCAGGCCTTTGGGGAACAACACCGACACCAGGACGCCGGGCCGGCGATGGAACGCCGCCGCCACCGCGCCACCCGTGTCGCC
>JBKPPO010000380.1:0-2818 GCA_046733635.1 Pseudomonadota bacterium
CTTGTTACGTTCGCCGAAGATGTACTGAGCCATCTTGGGGTTCCAGAAACGGGTCTGGTGTCCGAAATGGACGCCCGCTTCCAGCATCTGTCGCATTGACACGCCGGCCATCAAAGTCTCCTTGGGGGTTGAGCCTCCGCGTTCCCCGAGTGGATATTCCAGCTCTTCCCCCAACATCGAAGAAGGGAAAGCGGACCGGAACACCCATCCACTCGTTATGCCGGCCGTCCGGAGAGACAAGCCTGCAGGGATTCGCGTGTGGTTTGAGTGAGTTACGTTGCCAAAAAAGGCCGCGCTTTATACCATCCCTCCCCCGTCAAAACAATGCCTTACGCAGGTACACGCGATGGACTCCCTCGTGAGCCGCCACATCACCATTAAGTCCCCGGCCGAGCAGGAAAAAATGCGCGTGGCCGGTCGCCTGGCGGCCGAGGTCCTGGACATGATCGGCGAACACGTCAAACCCGGCGTGACGACCGAGGAACTGGATCGGCTCTGCTTCGAGCACATCACGCAGGTCCAGAAGTCGATTCCGGCCAACGTGAACTATCGCGGCTTCCCGAAGACCATCTGCGCGTCGGTCAATCACGTGGTGTGCCACGGGATCCCGAACGAAAAGGGTTTGAAGTCGGGCGATATCGTGAACATCGACGTCACCGTGATCCGCGACGGATTCCACGGCGACACCAGCCGCATGTATTACGTCGGCAAACCGGCCCTGCCCGCGCAGCGTCTCACCGAGACGTGCTGGGAGGCCATGTGGCGCGGCATCCAGCAGGTCAAACCCGGCGCGCGGCTCGGCGACATCGGTCATGCGATCCAGACCTTCGTGGAAGAGCAGAACTTCAGCGTGGTGCGCGAGTACTGCGGCCATGGCATCGGTCGCGTGTATCACGAAGACCCGCAGGTGCTGCATTACGGCGAGCCCGGCACGGGCGAACTGCTGAAGGCCGGCATGTGTTTCACCATCGAGCCGATGGTCAACGCCGGCAAGCGCCACGTGCGGTTGTTAGGCGACGGCTGGACCGTCGTCACGAAGGACCATTCGCTGTCTGCGCAGTGGGAGCACACGTGCCTGGTCACCGAGACCGGCGTGGAGGTGCTGACGCTCGGCGAGCTCAGCAAGCGCCCCGACTTCTACAAGTCGAATTGATGGCGCCTCTGGACGAGGACATCGACGCGGCCGACACCACGGTCCTGCGCAAAGCGCCCTGGCTCCGGCTGGGCAATCTTCCGGAACGGCTGGCCCAAGCGAAGTTCGCGCCCGAGGCGTTCCGCAAGGAACTCCAGGAAGCCAACACCGAACTCGTCGAACGTTTTCGCGCCGACGAGTCCGTGGAGGCGCTGGTGCATGCGCGCGCCGAACTCATCGACGCGATCCTGCAGCAGGTCTGGCGTTCGCAGGTGCCGGCGGGCTACGAGACCTGGACCCTGGCCGCCGTCGGCGGTTATGGCCGTGGCGAGCTGCATCCGCATTCGGACATCGATTTCCTGATCCTCGTGCCCTCCGCGCCCGACGAGGCCGGCCGAGGCGTGGTGGAACGCGTGGTCACGTTCCTCTGGGACATCAACCTCGAAGTCGGCCACAGCGTTCGCACCGTCGAACAATGCGCCGAGGAAAGCGCGGCCGATGTCGGCGTGATGACCACACTCATCGAAGCGCGCCTGCTCGCCGGCAACGAGAAATTGCTCGCGGCGATGCGCGACGCCGTCTCGGCCGATCGCATCTGGCCGGTCAAGGCGTATTTCGAAGCCAAGGTCGCGGAACAACAGGACCGGCACCTCAAGGCCAACGACACCGCGTACAACCTCGAGCCCAACGTGAAGACGGGCCCCGGTGGACTGCGCGACATCCAGACCATCGCCTGGGTGGCCAAGCGCCACTTCGGCGCGAGCTCGCTCGACGAGCTGCTGACACACGGGTTCCTCTCGGCGTCCGAGCTCCGCAAGCTCAAGCAGGCGCAGTCGTTCCTCTGGAAGGTGCGCTTCGGACTCCACGTCGTCACGGGCCGCCGCGAAGACCGGCTGCTGTTCGATCATCAGATCAAGCTCGCTCAGAGCTTCGGTTATGAAGACGCGTCGTACACGCTCGCCGTCGAGCAGTTCATGCAGCGGTACTACCGAACGGTCATGGACGTCTCGCTGCTCAACGAACTGCTGCTGCAATTGTTCCGCGAGGCCATCCTCACCGAGACCGCGCCGCCGCGCCCGATCAGCCCGCGCTTCCAGGTGCGCAACGACTATCTCGAAGCCATCAACGACGAGATCTTCGCGCGCACGCCCTCGACGCTGCTCGAGATCTTCGTGGTGCTGCAACAGAACCCCGAGGTCAAAGGCGTTCGGGCCTCCACCATCCGCGCGATCAACAAAAACCTCTGGCTCATCGACGAAGAATTCCGCCAGAACCCGCGCAACCACCGCCTGTTCCTCGAGATCCTGCGCGCACCGGCCGGTGTGACACATGAGCTGCGCCGCATGAACACCTACGGCGTGCTGGGCCGCTACATCCCCGCGTTCGGCCGCATCGTCGGACGCATGCAGTACGACCTCTTCCACGCGTACACCGTGGATGCGCATACGTTGTTCGTGCTCAGCAACCTGCGGCGCCTCTCGCTGCCGAAGTACGACCATGAACTGCCGCAGCTGTCGGCCATCATGCAGCAGCTGCCGAAACTCGAGATCGCGTATCTGGCAGCGCTGTTCCACGACATCGCCAAAGGCCGCGGCGGCGACCACTCACAACTCGGCGCCGTCGATGCGGAGTCGTTCTGTCTCGAGCAGGGCCTGTCGCGATACGACGCGAGACTGGTGTCATGGC
>JBKPPO010000381.1:0-1731 GCA_046733635.1 Pseudomonadota bacterium
CGGCGCGAGGTCGACGCACAGATCCGCGCGGCCCGTCGATTCGAGCGACTCTCGCAACGCGGCGGACAGCGCATAGACGGCGCTGCCTTCGACACCGTAAGAGGAAACGACGAATTCTCCCTGTCGCTCTTCACGGGCGCCTGTATCGCGCCCGATGCCGAGCATGACGGATTTCACGGGGTGCCCGGCGAAGCGCTGCGCGAACACGGCGCTCCAATCGACGTCGAAGCCACAGTTGGCCGACTTCAAGGGCGCGATATCGGCGCCGGCGCTCGCGAGCCAGTCGACCCATGCGCCGTCAGAGCCGAGCTGCGGCCAACTCGCGCCGCCGGTCGCCAGGATGACTGCGTCCGCGTGGACCGCGAGCGCACCGCCCGGTGTGGAGAACTGCAGATCACCTTGGGGCGACCATCCCACGCAACGATGATTGACGTGGAATCGGACTCCGCTGTCGCGCAGCCGGTGCAGCCAGCGACGCAGGAGCGGCGCGGCCTTCAGATCGATGGGAAACACACGCGCCGACGTTCCGATCATCGTCTCGACGCCGAGCTCGCGCGCCCAGCGGCGAACGGCTTCGTTGTCGAATGTATCGAGCCAGGCATCGATTTCCTGGCGGCGCGGACCGTAACGCGTCGCGAATGCCGCTCGAGGCTCCGAGTGAGTCAGGTTGAGGCCACCCTTTCCGGCCAGCAGGAACTTGCGCCCCACCGATCCTTTCGACTCGTAGACATCCACTTCCAGCCCGGCGGCGCGCGCCGCCTCGGCAGCCATGAGCCCTGCCGGTCCGCCACCTACGATCGCTACTCTTCGCGAACCACTGACCACCCGAAGTACCGTCCTGCCCTTTCGCCGCGAATATACCGCGATCTCCTGGCGGGAAAGATTTCGCCATATAAGAAGGGCGCACCACTCGTTGAGTGATGCGCCCGTTCAACCCTTCACGCAGAGGACCTGCTTGAGGGTGTACGCGATCTCCACGAGATCGCGCTGAGCCGCCATCACCGCGTCGATGTCCTTGTACGCGGCGGGCGTTTCGTCGATGACGTCCTTGTCCTTGCGGCACTCGACGCCTTCGGTCGCGGCGACGTGATCCGCCACCGTGAACTTCGCCTGCGCCGCCGTACGCGACATCACGCGGCCTGCACCATGCGAGCAGCTGGAGAAACTCTCCGCATTCCCGAGGCCGCGCACGATGTACGATCGCGCCCCCATGGAACCCGGAATGATCCCGAGTTCACCCGCCCTGGCGCTCACCGCGCCCTTGCGCGTCACGAGCACCGACTCGCCGAAGTGCGCCTCGCGGCTCACATAGTTGTGGTGGCAGTTCACCGCCACCTCGCCCAGCTGGAACGGACGCAATACTTCACGCATCACGCGCAGCACCGAGTCCATCATCGAACGACGGTTCTCGGCCGCGTAGTCCTGCGCCCAGGTCATCGCCTCGACGTAGTCGTCGAAGTGATCGGTTCCCTCGACCAGATAGGCGAGATCGCGATCGGGCAGGTTGATGAAGTGCTTCTTCATGTCCTTGCGCGCGAGCTCGATGTAAACCTGCCCGATGAGGTTGCCGATGCCACGTGAACCCGAGTGCAACATCACCCACACCGTCTGCTCGGTATCGAGGCAGATCTCCACGAAGTGGTTCCCGCCGCCGAGCGTTCCCAGCTGGTTCTGCGGAGCCTTCGGCTACAAGCGCGGGTACTTCTCGGCGATCCGCTCGAGTCGCTCCGC
>JBKPPO010000382.1:0-14760 GCA_046733635.1 Pseudomonadota bacterium
GATCATACTTGAAGTCTCGTGGGCTCGGAGATGTGTATAAGAGACAGGTTGCAGCCGCTCGAAGTGCAAGTCACTCGAGTCAAGGACGCTCGTGCGAGATTCGAGCAGGCCCTCGAGGACAACAAGCTGAAGCCGCTCGTCGAGGCAAGCGACGAGAAGTATCTAAAACTCCAATCCGATGCAGACAACGCAATAGGTCGCGTCGCGGAATACTCTCAGCAGCTTGCGCAATTCTCAGGGCAATTGCTTCCCTTGGTCGAAACGATCGCCGCGCAAGTCGGGCGCAATATCGTCGACACCGAACCAAGCATCGAAAGCCTCATGACGCTCGTGGGTGGTTTCGGGGCGCAGTCGCGCGGACTCATGACGGCAGCCTTGCCGCCGGCTAGCCCCACCACCCCGAAAGCGCAGAGCGCAAATGTGGATCGGCAGACCGCCGAAGCGAAAGTGCTTCCGTTCTACAAAGCACTTCGCGCTGAAGTGGAAGCGCTGAACTCGATGCTTTCGAAGGTGGTCGCGGTTTCGCAAGCCACCACGAAGATCGGAGCCTGCAAAGCCGAAGGCGCTGCGAATGAGTTCAAGGTCGAGCCGGCGGATGCGACTGCCGTAATCAGGGTGGGTGAAACCCGCGAGTTCAAGGTAACCAACAAGATCTCTGTGCCAACCGCCTCGGTGGATGGGGACGCGACGGACAGTGTCGAGAAGCTCGATACCCTCGTGCGCGATCAGGCATTCGTCGTACGCATCAAGGGGATGAAGGCAACGGGCGAATCAGGTCCTACGCTAACTATCAAGGACGGCACCGGCCAGCAGGAGAAGCGGATTGCCCTCCGTATCGCTGCGTCCGGGACGAAGGCGGGTGAGGCCGACGCAGAAGTCGGATCTGGCAATGGCGCAGCGCCGGTCCCGGCTCCGGCTGCCATCACCGACGACGAGAAGGCGCGCATCGTGAGCGCAGCGCTGGTGGATGAAGTTGCCGGTGAAAAGCCGGAAGACTTCCTCGCGCGTTCGATCAAGGCGATGCAATGCGTCGTGAAAGCGACAGCCGACGGCGATGTGGGAACCGAGACGAGAGCGAAGATCGCGGCGTTCATGAAGGGCGTTGCTGATCGGGCAAAGGATGACGCGATCGATGCGCCATTCATCGCAAAGATCGGCGCCGCGCTGAATGCAGACGCAGCCGACTGCCGGAATCAGCAGTGAAGTACTCGAACTACCGGCGGGCCATGCAGCTGCTGACCCGGCCCGCGCGCAATCATGGCCACGAGGCGGATTTCATCCGAATCGGCAAGGAGCTGCGCCGACACACGAAGCGCTGGCTCTACGATGCGAACGTGATCGGGTTCGGCGTCGGCAACCGCGAGGCTGGTGGCAAGGACACCGGTGAGCTCGCGTTGCGCATACATGTGCTGAAAAAGCTGCCCATGTCGCGCCTCGCGGGTAATCTCATACCGCCCATCATCAACGTACCCGGTATCGGCAAGCCGATCCTGGTGGACGTCGTAGAAAGCCGCATCCCGCGTGCCCAACTAGCCTTCGTAGGCGATGGTCTGTCGCTTTCCGGCTCGCGTGAATTCGGCACGATTGGTTGTGTCGCGCGCCGGCGCGGCTCGAACGATCTTTTCGGTGTGACGTGCGCGCACGTGTTGATGGGTCCCGCCGGGACTACGGTGGAATGGGCAGAGTTTCCTCCCGCCACCGCGTTGCCCAATCCACGCATCGGCTCGCTCACTCCATTCCGCAGCCCTCTGACCGCAGGACCGGGATTTCCGAACAATACGGACATCTCGCTCGTGCGGCTCGATCCGGGTGCGGTGACTCCGGTCGTGCGCTTCCTCGGTACGATTTCAGGAGTTCGCACGTCTCCGCTGGTGCGAGGCGAGCCGATCAAACTCTGCGGATTCGGAACCAGTGTTCTGAGTGCGGCAAGGCCACGTGGGGTTTGTGAGGGCTTCGTGCGAGAGCCGCATACCAACCGTGTAGTGAGTTTTCCTCGGCATGGTGAGCTCGGATTCCGTGACGTCGTCGAGTGCTCAGGCTTCACGCTTCCCATGGATAGCGGTGCCGGGGTGCTCGACTCTGACAATCGTCTCGTCGGGATTCACTTTGCCGGACCGGATATTGGCGAGGAGGGGAGCAGTTTCTTCCAGCCGATTTCGAGTGTCTTTGACGCCTTCGGACTCAGCGTCCCGACGGGCTCGGACACGCCGCCGGATGCGCCCTCTGCTCACGCCGAAGGCGCGAGTGAAGGGCGTGCGCCGCCCGCCGTTGGCGCCCGCGCGACCGCTATCGACATCCTGGCGCGCACCTTGTGGGGCGAGGCACGCGGAGAAATCCCTGCCGGACGGCAAGGCGTCGCAAACGTCATTCTGAACCGGGTGGCGAAGAACAAGCCGAAGCGTTTCGGGGCGACGGTCGAGGGTGTTTGTCTCAAGCCGCTACAGTTCAGTTGTTGGAACGAGGGCGACCCTAACAAGACCAAGCTACTGGAAGTCACTGACTCGAACCGGCACTTTCGCGAGTGTCTCGAACTTGCGCATGCCGCCGTCAACGGGCTGTTGGCCGACAACACCCGTGGTTCGGATCATTACCACACCGCAGATGTGGCGCCGACCTGGTCGCGGGGGCGAGTGCCTGCGGTCGAGATCGGCAATCACCGCTTCTTCAACGACATTCCCTGATCGAACCGGCTGGTACACAGTGTCCCGTGATCAAGGCGGGACGCGCGTGAGATCCAGGAGTGGCGCAATATTGCGTGACAGCTCCCGAGCCGAGGTCTGCAAAGACGAGGTCAGGAATCAGCTCGCCCGAAACACGAGTGTGCGACCGTAGGGGTCGGCACGACGTGCAATCGTTCGAAGACGCATTCCGCCAAGCGGATCAGGCGCTGTACCTGGCCAAGAGCCGCGGCCGAAACTACGGCGTCTGAGCGAAGACCAGATGCACGAGGTCACCGGTCAGCGGGCGTTTCAACCTACGTCGGTAGCGTCATATAAAGGAGTAGGGAAAGCGTCGGCGCCGGACACCTTCCTGGCTGAAGCGACATAATTCCCGCCGATCTGGCAAGGCTGCGACCCTCATTTGCTGATAACGCTCTCAGTTTTCCGCGACCTCACTCCTTAATATCGGCTGCGGGATGCCCGACTCCGACTCAACGAAACCCCGCCAATCAGCTGCCCTGCTGATCGGCATCCTGTTGACGATCCTCGCCGTCCTCTCGCATCGCTTCCTCCCCGATCGCCGCCTGAGCCTCGACCCCGCGCGGGAAGGCGCGGTCCACTTCCTGATGAAGTTCGGCGACGACACGTTGACCAAAGTCGGCTGGGTCGACGAATCGCGCCGCCGTTTCAAGTGCACCTTCGCCGCGGAATCACAGAACGCGAGCTGCACCTACACGTACCTACTGTATCCCGGCAGCGAAGCAGCCAACGGCGTCGACCTCTCGCGCCTCCGGAACCTGAACCTGAAGATCCGCTATACGGGCGAGGCTCACTACCTGCGTTTGGCGATCCGCAACTTCGATCCCAAGTATTCGACGCTCGAAGACACGAACTCCTCCAAGTTCAACTCGCTGAACATCCAGCCCAAGGACCTCACGGGCCCGCTCACCGTCAACCTGGGCGAGTTCTCGGTGCCGGAGTGGTGGGTGGCACAGTACGACCTGCCGCGCGCCCTGGCGCAGCCGCAAATGGACAACGCGACGGCGTTCTCTATCTACCTGCAGGGCGAGCAGGCGGGCTCCGAACACGACATCCAGATCGACGGGATCGAATTTTCCGGAGACTGGATCAGCGCGGAGCACTGGTACCTCGGCATCCTCTGCGCGTGGATCCTGATCGGCGCGGGCGTGGGCACGGCGCAGTTGATCGCGCTGCGCCGCAAGCACCGCGAGCAGCGCAAGCAGATCCACAAGCTCAAGGACGAGAAGGACAAGTACAAGCAGCTCTCGACCATCGACGCGCTGACGAAGGTGCTCAACCGTCATGGCATCGAGCAGTTCATCTCCACGCATCACGCGGCCGACCAGCCGATGAGCGTGATCCTCATCGACCTCGACCACTTCAAGCGCATCAACGACCACCGCGGCCACTACGACGGCGACCGCGTCCTGCAGACGGTCGGCGAGTTGCTGCGCGGGATCACGCGCACCAGCGACGGCCTCGGCCGCTGGGGCGGCGAGGAATTCATCCTGGTGTGCCCGGGCGCGAGCCTCTCCAAGGCGGCGAACCTCGCGGAGAAGCTGCGCGAGCGCATCATGCAGACCAATTTCCTGCCGGAAGATCCGCTGGCGGTCACGGCGAGCCTGGGTGTGGCGACGGCGCCGGCCGGCGGGAGCTTCGACGACGCCTTCCGCCAGGCGGACCAGGCGCTCTATCTAGCCAAGAGCCGCGGCCGCAACTGCGTGGTCGCGGCGAGCGACGACCAGATGCACAAGGTCACGGGCGCGCGCAAAGGCACCTGGGCGCTCATCAGCGGGCGCTTCAAGATCCACAATACGGGTCGCGTAAAAGAGAAATGACCACAGCTTGCGATGCGAATTCGCATCACCTGCGATCCCTGAGTTGAGATTCCCCGGATAGCCCGGCTGCCTATACTGAGCCTCACTTCCACGGAGGCTCCATGAAAACCCGCTTCTTCGGCACTCTTGCCCTGCTGCTCGCGATGGCGTTTCCGGCCGCTGCGGCCGAACTACCCGGTCGCTGGACGGCGGAGTTCGACTCCCCGATCGGCTTGCAGAAGTACGTCTACGAGTTCAAGAAGTCCGGTGACGCGCTGACGGGCGAGGCCACGTTCGAGCGCTCCATCGGCAACGGCGCGACGCCGCTGCAGAACGTGAAGCTCGAAGGTGACAAGGTGAGCTTCGATGAGCCGCTCACGATCGACGGCAACACCCTCGTCATCAAGTACACCGGCACGCTCTCCGGCGACGAGATCAAGCTCACGCGTGTGGTCGGCGACTTCGGCAGCGAGCAGTTGACGGCCAAACGCGCAGCGGCAGCCGCAGCGAAGTAGACCGCGGGGTCGCGTCCGGCTAACCCACCAGGCGGGTTCCTAACGAAGGGTGTCGGCCGTCACACTTCGCGACACTCGAGCGCCCGCAGCCGCGGGCGCCTTCTCGCAAATCCGAGGCCGTTCGCGGCATTGCCTGCGCACGCGGATCACCATCGGGCTGCATGCCCGATTCCGACATCTCGCCCGCGAAATCCTCGCACGCCGCCGTGCTGCTGGTTGGCATCCTGCTGACCTGCCTCGCCATGGCGGGACATCGATTCCTGCCGGAACGTCGCCTGGTGCTCGAAGGATCGACGACCGGCGAGAACTTCTTCCTGATGCAGTCGGGCGACGGCGCACCCGCGAACATCCGGTGGGTTGACCAGGGCCGCTTCCACTACGCCTGTCAGTTCCCCGAAGCGACGGTCGATCAAGGATGCAGCTTCGGCTATCAACTTCACGGGGCGCAGGTCAGCGAGGGCACGGACCTCTCGCGTTATCACACGCTGAATCTTTCGATCCGCTACACGGGCGCAGCGCGCTATCTGCGCGTGGCCATACGCAACTTCGACCCGCGATTCTCGAGGACCGAAGATCTGAATTCGCCGAAGTACAACTTCGTGAATATCCCCGCGCGTGACTTGGCCAAACCGGTGGCGATCAAGCTCAGAGAGTTCTGGGTACCCGAGTGGTGGATAGACCAATACGACCTGGCGCGCGATCTCTCGCAGCCCGATCTGAGCAATGCGACCGTCTTCTCCATCGACCTGCGCGGAAAACTGAGCGGCACACCGCACGACATCCGCATCGACCGGATCGAGTTCGTGGGCGACTGGATCAGCGCGGAGTCCTGGTATCTCGGCATCCTGTGCGTGCTGGTGTTCTTCGCGACGACCTATGGCGCTTCGCAGTGGTTTCTGCTGCGCCGGCGTCACCGGGAGCAGCGCAAGAAAATCCGGGACCTCGAGGGCGAGAAGGAAAAGTATCGCAAGCTCTCGACGGTGGATGCACTGACCAACGTGCTGAATCGGCATGGCATCGAGCGATTCGTCGAGACGCTGCAGGCTACGCGAGTGCAGGCGGCAGTTGTCGTCATCGATCTCGATCACTTCAAACGCGTCAATGATCTTCGCGGACACCATGGCGGTGATCGGGTACTGCGCACGATGGGCGAGGTGCTCGCCGCGCACACGCGCGCCGGCGATGGTCTCGGCCGCTGGGGCGGAGAAGAATTCGTGCTGGTGTGCCCGGGCGCCAACCTCGCCAGCGCAGCCGAGCTCGCCGAAAAGCTGCGGCGACGGATCAGCGAAACCGACTTCATTCCTGATGATCCGCTCGCCATCACGGCCAGCTTCGGCGTGGCGGCCTCGCAAGGCGATCAGGTTTTCGAAGACGTATTCCAGCAAGCGGACGAGGCACTGTACCTGGCGAAGAATCGCGGCCGCAACTGCGTCGTGGTCGCGAGCGGCGATCAGATGCATCACGTCACGGGCGCGCGCAAGGGAACCTGGGCGCTGATCACGGGGCGCTTCAAACTGCATGGCCGATCGCGCGCGCGGGAGAATTGAGGACGCGAGTCACCCGGCCACGAGGCTCGCGACCGGGCGATCTCGTGTGGCTATCTACTACTGCTTGCCTTTGCGCGTGCTCATGAAGATGTCGCCGTCGCGGCCGAAATACAGCCGCTGACCGTCATGCGACAACGTCGAGCGCTGCTCGACACCGGCGGTGTTCGCGGCGGTGCCCAGGTTCTTCGGCGCAGACCACGAGCCGGTGGGCCACCACGTGCGCGCGATGTAGACGTCCTGCCCGCCGAACGCGGCCTGTCCTTTACCCCACGTCGGACGGTTCGAACTGAACACGATCTCGAAACTGCCGTCCTCGCGCTCGCGGACGTTCGGCATGATGTCCTCGAACTCGGTGCTCAGTTCCTCGACGACCTTGCCGGGCCCGAAGTGCCCGTCGCGGCCGAGCCGGCTGACGTAGATGTCCTGGTCACCGCCGGATCCATTGCTCGAGTAGAACAGATAGGTGCCGAACCACGTCTCGACCAGCGCGGGACTGCGCTCGCCACCCGAGAAGTTAGGGCCTTCTGGCGCGCACTTGAGCATGACGGGCGCGCTCCACCCGCCCGCCGGGCTCTGGCGCGAGAGATACATGTCGCCACCGCCGCAGGGCGTGTGGCCGATGCCGTCTCCGGGCCGCTCCGAGACGAAGAACAGCGAGCGGCCACGAACGGGCGTGGGGCAGAAGTCCGCCGAGGCGGTGTTGATGGGTGCACCGAGGCTGCGCGGCGTGCCCCAGGGCGCGGTCAGGCTGTCGCGATCCGAGGCCCAGATGTCGTTGCCGCCAGCGGTGCCGGTCCGGTTCGACGCGATGAACAGGCTGAGGCCGTCGGCGCTTTCGATGGGGCAGCCATCGCCGAACTCGGAGCTCACTTCGGCGATCTTCACGGCGGTGCTGAAGTTGGCGTGCGCCGGCTCGGCATGGCCGCCCGCCTGCGCACCCGCCGTGAAAACGGCGAGCAGGGCGGAGGCGACCACCGTGCGGGCGCGGTTGTCGAGACGTAGGACATTGTTCATGTGGGATCCCCTGAGTGGTTGAAACGAGGGGTTAGAATCGCCAGCGCGCGCTCAAAAGGCCTCGGCGCGACCTCAAGCGTTCTCAAAAGTCCTCAAACCACCCGCATGCAGCCGCCGCCAGCCCATCAGATTCTCGAGTTCGGCGAGTTCGAGTTCGACACGCTGCGCCGCGTGCTGGTGTCGCGCGTCACGGGGCAGCCGGTGGATGTCGGCGGGCGCGTCGTCGAGGCGCTGGTCTATCTGCTGGAGCGCCCTGGGCAGCTCATCGAAAAGAAGGCGCTCATGGATGCGCTCTGGCCGCACGTGGTCGTGGAGGACGGCAGCCTGACGCAGACCATCCACACGTTGCGGCGCGCGCTCGGTGAGAAGGCGGGCGATCACCGCTACATCGCGACCGTTCCCGGGCGCGGCTACCGCTTCATCGCGGAGGTGCGGGTGCGCGAGCCGGGAATCACGGTGACGGAACCGCCTCCCCGGCGCCCGGCGCGTGCGCTCGCCTGGGCGGCGGTCGGGTTCGCGATTCTGGTGATCGGAGCGTTGGCATTCCTCTTGTCCCGTGGCGGCTCGCAGCCCGATACGGCGGCGGCGAAACCGCCCGCCGCCGGCCCGGCCGCCGCGGCTCAGCCTTCCATCGCCGTGCTGCCGTTCGTCGACATGAGCGCGTCCGAGGATCAGGCCCACTTCGCCGACGGTCTCTCCGAAGAGATCCTGAATCAGCTCACGCGCGCCGACGCCCTTCGCGTGATCGCGCGCACGTCGTCCTTCTCGTTCAAGGACCAGAACGCCGACATCCGCACGATCGCGCAACGGCTGGAGGTCACACACGTGCTGGAAGGCAGCGTGCGAAAGTCGGGTGATCGCGTGCGCATCACGGCGCAGCTCATCGACGGCGCCACGAGCGGGCATCTCTGGTCCGACACGTACGATCGCGACGTGCAGGACGTGTTCGGCGTTCAGCGCGAGATCGCCGTGGCAGTGGCGGACGCGCTCGACGTGACGATCCGCGGCGCGGCGCCGACGCGCGCCGAGACACGCAGCACGATGGCCTACGAGCACTATCTACAGGGCCGCCACCTGTTCCATCGTCGCTCGGGCACCGATCTGCGTCAGGCCCAGGCGCATTTCGACGAAGCCGTGCGCATCGATCCGGAATACGGCCGCGCCTGGGCGGCACTGGCCGGCGTGTACATGGTCGCGAGATTCGAAGGCGTCGATTTTCCCGATGCCAACGAGAACTGGCGCAAGGCCGCCGAGCGTGCGGTGGCGGTGTCGCCGGATCTCGGCGAGGCGCATCTGCGCGCCGCGCAATTTCACTGGCACAACGGTGACGAAGCCACCGGCTTTGCATACCGCGCCAGGGCCCTGGAGCTGGATCCGCAGGATCCGCTTTTGTTAGGTGTGCCGGTGTCGGATGCCATCAAAGCGGGGGATCTCGACAAGGCCATCGAATTGCAGAAGAAGGTCGTGGCCGTGGACCCGCTGTCGGCCACCACGCGCGGCAATCTGGGCGTGATGCTCGCCACGGCCGGACGATACGTTGAGGCGCAGCGCGAGCTCGAGCGATCTCTCGAGCTCAGCCCGGCAGCGGTGCCTTCGATGTCCAATATCGCCGAGATTCTGGTGCTGCAGGGGCGGCCGGAAGAAGCGCTCGCGGTTCTCTCGCGCATGCCGGACAGTGCCCTTCGCGACTCCCGTTTCGCGATGGCCCATTTCGCGCTCGGCGAGTTACGCGACGCCGAAGCGCGGCTCGCACGCCTGATCGAGGCAGCCACGCGGCAAACATCCGACTTCGGCCTGGCCATCACCGTCGCCGAGGTATTCGCCGCGCGCAAAGACGTGAACGCCGCCTTCGAGTGGTTGGACGCCGCGCGGCGGCGAGCGCTGGCGCAGCCGGGCGGGAAGATGGCGCACTGGGTGGTCTACGAAAGGCTCCATCTCGCGCCGCACCTTCGGCCGTTGCGCGCCGATCCGCGATGGGGGCGATTGCGGCCGGAAAGCGACGACGCGCCGCCCGACACAGGGCCGCCCTGACTACCCACTTGCATCATTGGGCGCGACGGGAACCGCGTTCCGCGCATCAGGTCCCGGCGCCTAACGCCCCCAGCGGTATTGCTCCACCCGGAACTCTTCCCAGGTCGCCACCGTTCGATACGTCGCGATCCCGTAGCGACCCCGCGGAATATCGCGATCGTGCGCCGTCACGATCAGCTGGTGATCGACATACAGATGAAGCTGGTCTTCGACGATCACGAAGTGCAAGTGTTTGACATCCCCCGGCGTCGTTGCCAGGTTGACCGAGCCCAGCACGGTCACCACGCCGTTCACGATCTTGCGGATCTGTGCCTGCCCGCTGCTCCGCAATGTCACGTAGTAGTGATTGCGTTCGTCGACGTACCGCCCCAGCAATCCGAACCAAGCGCCTTGCTGCGAGGCTGCGAACGCATCGAGCCGGACGATGGCTTCGATGGACTGACTCGTGATGGGCGTGCCGATGACGGCGAAGGCATTGCCGGCGGTGTTGGTCTGCGAGAGTCCCGCGAGGTAGCAATGCTCACCGTCCGGATCGCACAACCAGCGGTTGTTCCAGGTGCCGCTGAGTTCTTCGAGACCGCTCTCGCTATCGTAGCCAAGGTATCCGTAAGTGCGGGAGAACAGCGGGTAATACTGATCGGTGGGCGCGACGAGCACGTTGTTGAAATCCGCGCGCGCGAGCCAGGTGGCCACGCCCCCGCGGCCTCGCACCAGCGAGTTGTCGACGATCGTGGTGCCTTGCTGGAAGCCGAAGTCCACGTAGATGGTGTTGCGGATCACGATCATCTGCGCCCGGAACGTCGGCGGCCTCGTGTTGTAGAAGTAACTTTCGTGGAGCACGGACTCCACGCCATTCACCCGTTTGCGGATGCTGTAGCCAGTTTGATGCATCGTGACGTAGTAGTAGTTGTCGGCGTCGGTGTAACGCGCGACGAGACCGACCCAACTACCGGCGACGCCCCAGGCGGGCGTCACGTGTGCTTCGATGCGCTGATCGTCGGTCCAGTCGCTTTCGGTCAGCAGGCCCACCGCGAGGCCGCTCGCCGAGTTCTGCACCAGTACGTCGTCGCTGCCGCGCGTGGCGAGCGTGAACTGGCCGCCCGAGAACGTGAAGTCGGAGATATCGCGATCCTCGAAATCGTTGACGATGGTCGGTGGAGCGCGCAGCTGCGCGGGCAGGATGGAGACGCGCACCTCGGTCCGCAGGGCACCGTAGTCCTGCGCTGCGCTCACGACCGTGCGACCGGATATATCGGCGATCCATGAGCTCATGGCGTCGTACGTCGCGAGTGTGGCGACATGTTCGAACTGTCCCGGCGAGGACTCGATGTAGACGCGCGGGAACAACTGGTACTTCGCGTTTTCCACCGTGACGAGCACGCCATCGCGATAGACCGCCTTGTAGGTGGCCGGGCCGCCATCGTCGCGATCGATGCTGATGGCCGTTCCCTGGCGAACCCAGGTGCTCGTGCCGCTGCGCCGGAAGATCGCGCCGTTCACGGCGACGGCGGTGGCGCCCTGGAGCGCCCAGGATCCGTTCGTGATCAGCTCGTCGTCCGGGAAAACCAGCGCGCCCGACGGCACCCATTCCACGGCGCTTCCGTTTCGCCGCCAGGCCCGAGCCTCGCTGGAGTAGGGCGCGTGCAGCAGGGCGTAGTCGTAGTTGAGCTCCACGTCGTAGTGATCGCTCGCGGCAAGGCACTCGCCCTGGTTGTCGTCGATGCGGCCGCTGATGTCCCAACTACCGGCCGTATTCTTCTGATAGATCACGGCATCGTAGTCGCAGTTGTTGCCGCCGATGAGCACGCGGCTGTTGGAGATCGCGAGCCCGCCATGGTGGCGGATCGGCGCGACGCTCGTCGCACGCACGTAGTCACCGTTCGACAGTTCGAACAAGGAGATCTCGTCACCGAACTGGATCGCGGCGATGCCGTTCTTCATCGCCACATCGGCGTGCACGACTGCGCCGGTTCGTGACACGAGCACCCGGCGGAAGGCCCACTGGCCGTTGGTGTCGCGTCGGTAGAACAGCG
This sequence comes from Pseudomonadota bacterium, assembly GCA_046733635.1. GTDB lineage: Bacteria > Pseudomonadota > Gammaproteobacteria > Steroidobacterales > Steroidobacteraceae > CADEED01. The sequence goes on from JBKPPO010000382.1 coordinate 11,639, forward strand.
CCTGCTGACCGCCCGCGTGAGTTGCGAGGACGATGATCTGGCGGCCGTCGATCGCCACGTCGTCGCCGAACCGGGTGAACGTGGGCGTGGCGGGTCGCACCAGCACCTGCGCCGGCGCGATGGTTCGGACGTCCGCCAGGGCGGTCGGCGCGCACAGGGATGACAGCACCAGAGAGGCGAGTGCGAATACGCCGGCGCGGAAGGCTTGCATGGGTTCTCCCTCGTTTGTTTGGAGGGATTTGAGCCCGGCGCTCGTGGGACAGATATCGGATAGCGCAGCGTAGGAATGAGGTGGGCGCTGTCGGGGTTGGTGGATTACCCGGCGCGTTCAGCCTACTGTCTGACGCGCCGGCTGGAGGCAGGCGCCGCCGCCTCGGCGCCTGTCCCCATCTCAGAGATTCCGCTTCTTGAACTGATCCATCAGGTAGTCAGAGGAGCGAACCGCCAGCGCCATGATGGTCAGCGTGGGGTTCTGGCACGCGCCGCTCGGGAACCCGGCCGCATCCATGACGAACAGGTTCTTCACGTCATGCGATTGCTGGAACTGATTCAGCACCGAGGACTTCGGGTCCTTGCCCATGCGTGCGCCGCCCATCTCATGGATGCCGTAGCCCGGGATGCGATTCTCGAACGCGAACGTCTGCACATTCTTCGCGCCGGACGCGTCCATCATCTCGCCGGCCGTCACCGCCATGTCGCGGATCATCGCGCGTTCGTTGTCACCCCAGCCCACGTCGATGTGGAGCACGGGGATGCCGAACACATCGTTCACGTTCTTGTTGATCGAGACTCGATTGTGTTTGTAAGGCAGGCATTCGCCGAACCCGACGAGGTTCATGGTCCACAGCCCGTTGAGCACGGCTTGTTTGTAGGCTTCGCCGAAGCCGGGCGCGCCCATCGAGAAATTGAGCTGACTACCGCCCTGGAATCCGTAGCCGCGCAGGAAGTCCTTGTGACGCTCGCCTTTCGCGGTGTTGCGGAAGCGGATCACATACGGACCGCCCGGGCGGCGCGCATCGTTGAGGCTCGGCTTGCCGGGCATGTCGGGGAATTCACCGGACGCGCCGCCGGCCACCCACATGTGATCCATGAGGTATTCGCCGAGCGTGCCGCTGGAGTTGCCGAGGCCGTCCTTCGCGGAGTTGAGCAGGATGCGCGTGGATTCCAGCGACTGCGCACACAACACCACGCTGCGCGCGCGGATCTCGCGCGTCTCTCGCGTGATGCGGTCCACGTAACTCACGCCGCTGGCCTTGTTGGTGGCCTGGTCCATGAGCACCTGGTAGACCATCGCGTTGGGGATGTGGGTGCAGTTGCCGCTCTTCAACGCATCGGCCACGGTGGTGTACGCGCTGTTGAAATACGAGCGCGTGACGCAACCGCGTTCGCAAGGCCCGCAGAAGTGGCAGGGCGCGCGATTGCCAATCGGCTTGGTGAGGTTCGCGAGCCGCCCCATGGTGAGCGTGCGGCCGAACTTCGATTTGATGGCGCCGCGCACCCGGGTCTCGACACAGGTCAGCGGCATCGACGGCTGGAACCTGCTGTCGGGTAGTTCGGCCACACCCTCGGCCATGCCCGAGATGCCGACGTAGTCTTCGACGATCTCGTAGTACTTGACGAGATCCTTGTAATCGAGCGGCCAGTCGGCGCCGGCGCCGTCGAACGAATAACCCTTCAGATCCTGTTGCGAGAAGCGATAGCTGTGCCGGCCCCACACGTTCGTACGGCCGCCGGTGACGCGCATGCGTCCCTGCCACGAGAACGGCTTTCCTTCCGCCGTGGTGTAAGGCTCGTCGATGTCATTGCAGAACCAGCTCTCGTTGTATTCGGTGCAGGCGTAGCAATCCTTCTGCACGGGGCGCTTGCGGCGAATCAGATCGTTCGCGCGTGCGTAATACGTGAGCTCGTACGGCTGCACGTGCTCGCGGTAATCGCCTTCGTTCAGCGGCCGTCCCGCGCAGACCAGCGCGACCTTCATGCCTGCTTCGCTCATGCGCTTGGCGGCCCATCCGCCCGAGGCCCCGGAACCGACGACGATCGCATCGTAGACTTCAGGTCGGGGCGTGACGGACATGCAGGACTCCTGGCTCAACGGGCTGGGACTGCGCCTATACTAACGACAACGCGAGCGTCGAGGAGATGGTGATGCACAACGAACGCGACGAGACGAATCTGCCGGCGGCCGATGCGGGTGAAGGACCGCTGCGCCTTTTCCGGATCGGGCGGCGCGGCGTTCTGCAATCACTCGCGGGCGTGGGCGCGGCGGTGTTCGCGACTTCGGCTTCGGCCACACATGCGCATGCACATCACGCGGCGGCTGCCGCTTCTGCCGCGCCGTCCGCGGACTCCGCGGCTTCGGGCCTTCATTTCCTCGATCAACACGCGTTCGACACCTTGTCAGTGTTGAGCGAGCAGATCGTGCCGGGCTCGCGTGCGGCGCAGGTGCCGGAATTCCTCGATCGTCTGCTGGCGGTGGAATCCCTCGATACGCAGAAGCGTTTCACACAGGCGCTGGGCGCATTCGAGCGCGATGCGCGCGCTGCGCACGGCAAGCCGTGGAAGGCGTTGTCGGCGGAGCAGGCCGCCTCCGTGCTCACGAAACTCTCCGCGTTGGCGGACGGCGACGAGGCGCGCGGCCACTTCGATGGCATCAAACGCGCTGTCGCCGAGACCTACTATTCGACTGAAGTCGGAATGAAAGAGCTGGGCTGGCAAGGCACGGTCGCGTTCGTTCCGCCCACCGCCTGCGCGACGAATCCCTGATGAAAAGACTATCGATCCTTGCCAGCGTGTTGCTGGCCACCTCGGCTATTGCCGGCGAACCCGTCTTCGACACCCACGTGCATCTGCGCGACTACGGCGCTTCGGTGCAGAAGTTCGAATCCGAAGCGCGTGAAGCCGGCATCGAACTCGCGGGCCTCGGGGCCATGTGGTTCGGTGGCACCCACCAGGCGGCCGTCGGAAATCCCGCGAGCATTCGCACGAACAACGACAGGCTCATCGCGCTCGCCGAGAAAAATCCCAAGGTCATACCCATCGTCACGGTGCATCCCTATGACGGCCAGGCGGCGCTGGACGAACTCACGCGCGTGGCGGCGCGCGGCGTGAGAACGCTGAAGATC
>JBKPPO010000383.1:0-7931 GCA_046733635.1 Pseudomonadota bacterium
TGCGACGTGCTCGTGGTCGGCGGCGGCGCGAGTGGTTTGTCAGCAGCGTTGTCCGCCGCGGATGCGGGCGCGAAGGTGCTGCTCGTGGACGAGAACGCCCGTCTGGGCGGCGCCGCAACCGCCGAACTGGGCGAAGCCATCGCGCGGGTGCGCGGCAACCCGCGCATCGAAGTGCTCACGTCCACCTGGGCCGCGGGGTGTTATGCGGACCACTGGGTGGCGCTGTTCGAACCCACCCGGCTCACCAAGGTACGCGCAGGCGCCGTGATCTTCGCCACCGGCGTGATGGAGCAGCCCGCGGTATTCCGCAACAACGATCTGCCGGGCGTGATGCTGGGATCGGCCGCGCATCGACTGCTGCATCGACACGCCATCGCACCGGGCAAACGGGTGGCCATACTCACGGCCAACCGCGAGGGCTACGAACTCGCGCGTGAGCTCCGCGATCGATCGGTGAACCTCGTGGCGGCGCTGGACCTGCGCGCGGGCCGCAGCGGCGAGGGTCAGGAACTCGGCGACCTGCGGCTGATCTCCGGTGTGGTGCCGGTGGCGGCGCACGCGCGCGGCGGTGTGTTGTCGGGTTTCGAGTTCCGCGTGACCGATGGCGAGAATTCCACGGGAACGGTCGAGACGCTGGAGTGCGACGCGTTGCTGCTGAGTGTGGGCTTCGCGCCCGCGAATCAGCTGGCCTCGCAAGCCGGCGTGGGCTGGCAATTCGACGCCGCGCTACAGCAGCACGTGCCTTCGTCGCTGCCGCCGGGCGTCTTCGTGGTGGGACGCGCGAACGGGCACTACGAGCCCGGCGCCAAACGCCAGGATGGTCGTGACGCGGGCGTGGAAGCCGCGGCGCATGCGCGCGGCGCGCATGAAGGTGGGCGGCCACCGCGCGCCGGCGCCACCCGGCAGGTCTCGCATCCGTTTCCCGTGTTCCCGCATCCGTCCGGAAAAGATTTCGTCGATCTCGACGAGGACATCCAGGTCAAGGATCTGATCCACAGCGTGCAAGAGGGCTTCGACAGCACCGAGCTCCTCAAGCGCTTCAGCACGCTCGGCATGGGGCCTTCGCAGGGTAAACATTCCAACGTGAATGGCGCGCGCGTGCTCATGCGGACCCGCGGCGCGACGCTTGCCGACACGGCGCTGACCACCCAGCGGCCGTTCTATCACCCGGTGCCACTCAAACATCTGGCCGGGCGCGGCTTCCACGTGCATCGCGAGAGCGCGCTGCACTCGCGGCACGCGGACGCGAAATGGATGACGGTGGGGGGATGGCAACGTCCCGAGTACTACCGTCGCGGCGGCGAATCGCGCGCGGAGTGCATCGCCGGCGAAGTCCGCGCGGTGCGCGACGGCGTGGGACTCATCGACGTGAGCACGCTGGGCAAGATCGAAGTGTTCGGTCCGGACGCGGGCGCTTTCCTCGATCGCGTCTATGCCGGCAGCTTCTCGGACTTGCGGGTTGGACGCACGCGATATGGTCTGCTGCTGGGTGAAGACGGCATCGTGCGGGACGATGGCGTGATCGCGCGCCTGGCCGAACAGCACTACTACTTCACGACCACCACGAGCGGCGCGGCCGCGGTGTACCGCGAGTTGCTGCTCTGGAACACGCGCTGGCGCAAGGATTGCGCGTTCGTGAACGGCACGGGACATCGCGCGGCTTTCAACCTGGCGGGGCCCGCGAGCCGCGAGCTGCTGCAGGGCCTCACCGACATCGACGTCTCCGAAGCGTCGTTCCCTTTCCTGGCCGTGCGCGAAGGACGCGTGGCCGGCGTGTCTGCGCGCGTGTTGCGCGCGGGATTCGTGTCTTCGCTGGGCTTCGAGATCCACGTGCCGTTCAGCCAGGCCGGGCAGGTCTGGGATGCGCTGATGACGGCCGGCGCCGCGCGCGGGATCCGCGCGTTCGGCGTGGAAGCGCAGCGCGTACTGCGCCTCGAGAAGGGTCATGCCATCGTCGGCCAGGACACGGATGCACTGACCAATCCCTACGAGGCCGGGCTCGACTGGGCGGTGAAGCGCGACAAGGAGTTCTTCATCGGCCAGCGCAGTCTGCGTATCCATGAACAACGCGGCTTGCGCCAGAAGCTCGTGGGTTTCCTGCTCGACCGGGAAGCGGCATTGCAGGAGGCCAATCTACTCATCGACGGCGGACAGATCGCGGGGCGCGTCACCAGTCTGGCGCGATCCCCCACGCTGGGCCGCACCATTGGCTTCGCGCTGGTGTCGCCCGCGCTGAGCGCGATCGGAACTGCGCTGAGTTTCCGGGCCAGCGACGGCTCGATGGTCGCGGCGCGAGTCGTGAAGACGCCGTTCGTGGAGGCCGCATGAGTGCCGCCTGGGTCAAGACGGCGGCGGGCGTGCGGCTGGGACTCAAGGGCCCGCGCGCCGCGGAAGTACTCAAGCAGGCCGGCTTCAATGTGCCGGCACGCGCAAACACCTGGGCGCCGCTGCGCGCGCAGGATCGCGACGATTCGCCCAACGTGGTGGCGCGACTCGGCAACACCGAATTTTTCGTCGAACACCGGGACGATATCCCGGGCATCGAAGCGCTCGAGGCGTGGAGCGGCGTCACGGGCGCGTATCCCGTGCTGCACGAAGACACAGCCATGGTGCTCGGCGGTCCTGCGGCCAACGACGTGCTGGTCGAGGTATGCAACGTGGACTTCGCCGCGCAGGACCTGTCTCGCAAGCCCGTGATCATGACGCTCATGACGGGAGTCGGCGTGCTCGTGCTGCCGCAAGCCACCGAAGACGGAGTCGTATATCGAATCTGGTGCGATCCGAGCTTCGGACCGTACCTGCATGAAACGCTGGAAGACGTGATGCAAACAATAAACGGGAGATCTCCATGAATGTGAGCCAGGCCAGGGAGCTGTTCGCGAAGCACCAGATCAAATACGTGCTCGCGCAATTCGTGGACATCCACGGCGCCGCCAAAGCCAAGGCCGTGCCCGTCGAGCACCTCGAGATGGTGCTCACCGATGGCGCCGGCTTCGCGGGCTTCGCGCTCTGGGGATTCGGCATGGGACCGGATGGTCCCGACTACATGGCCGTGGGCGATCTATCTACCCTGACGCCGATACCGTGGATGCCGGGCTACGCGCGCCTGGTGTGCAATGGCACGGTGAAGGGCAAGCCCTATCCGTACTGCTCACGCGTCGCCCTTCAGACCCAGCTCAAGCGTCTCTCCGATCGCGGCCTCACCCTGTTCGTGGGTATCGAGCCCGAGTTCATGTTGCTGAGCCGGGACGCCGCGACCGGAAAGCTGGGCCCCAATGACCCCACCGACACGCTCGACAAACCCTGCTACGACTACAAGGGCCTTTCACGCACCAGCGCCGTGCTCGACGAGATCACCGAAGGCCTGCGCGCGGTGGGCATCGATGTCTACCAGATCGACCACGAGGACGCGAATGGCCAGTTCGAAGTCAACTTCACGTATGCGGATGCGCTGAAGAGCGCCGACAACTTCACCTTCGTGAAGATGGCGGCCAGCGAGCTCGCGCGCACACACGGCATGATCGCCACGTTCATGCCCAAGCCCTTCAGCAATCGCACGGGCAGCGGCGCGCATTTCCACCTCTCCATGGGTGATGCGAAGACGAAGAACCTCTTCGAGGACAAGTCCGACAAACGCGGTCTCTCGCTATCTACCCTGGCTTACCACTTCCTGGGGGGAGTGCTGGCGCACGCGCGTGCGCTGGCGGCGGTGTGCGCGCCCACGGTGAATTCGTACAAGCGGCTCGTCGTGGGGCGCGCGCTGTCGGGGGCCACCTGGGCGCCGGCCTATGTGGCCTATGGCGACAACAATCGCACGGCCTGCGTTCGCATCCCCGGCGGCCGACTCGAGTTTCGCCTGCCGGACTCGGGCGTGAATCCCTATCTCGCGCTGAGCGCGCTGATCGCCGCGGGCCTCGACGGCGTCGACCGCAAGCTGGATCCGGGCGAGCCCACGAATCTCAACATGTACGAGCTCAGCGAGGCGCAGCTCGCGGAGAAGAAGATCTCGCTGCTGCCGCAGAACCTGCTCGAAGCCATCACCGAACTCGGCAAGGACGACGTGGTGAAGGCCGGCCTCGGCGCCGATCTCGCCGCGGAGTTCATCTCGCTCAAGCGCATGGAGTGGATCGAATACTCGCGCCACGTCTCCGACTGGGAGAGCACGCGATACCTGGAGTTCTTCTGATGTGTGGAATCGTCGGATTGCTGTTGAAGAAACCCGCGATGCGCAGCCAGCTCGGCGCGCTCATGACGCCCATGATCGTGGGCATGACCGATCGCGGCCCGGACTCCGCGGGCGTGGCGATCTTTCGTGAACCGCAGAAGCAGGCGCTCAAGTTCTCGCTGTTCTGGGCCGAAGGCGCGGTGGACTGGCGCAAGTTCGGGCGCGATCTGGACTCGGCGTTCGAAGGCAAACACCGGCTCACCGCGACGGGACGGCACGGCGTGTTGATCACGGAGGTGCCGCCGCCTTCGCTGCGCAAGTGGTTCGCGGACACCACGTCGCCGGCGCAGATACTCTCCGTGGGCAAGTCCATCGACCTGTACAAGGACATCGGCGCGCCTGCCGACATCGTCGCGCGTTACAAACTACACGAGGCTTCGGGCACGCATGTGGTGGCGCATACGCGCATGGCCACGGAATCCGCGGTGACGCCGGCGCACGCGCATCCGTTCACGGCGGGACAGGACTTCTGCCTGGTGCACAACGGCTCGCTGTCGAATCCGCACCTGGTGCGCAAGAAGCTCGAGCCGCTGGGCATCCGCTTCGTGACGGACAACGACACCGAAGCCGCGTGCCGCTTCTTCGAATGGCGTATGCGCGAAGGTGATGACCTTCGTACCGCCGTGAAGCGTGGCTTCGACGAACTCGACGGCTTCTTCACGTTCCTCATGGGCACGGACAAGGAACTGCTCATCGTGCGCGATGCGTTCGCTTGCAAGCCCGCGGTGGTCGCCGAGACCGAGGACTACGTGGCCATCGCCTCGGAATTCCGCTCGTTGGCGCACCTGCCCGGCGTGCGCAACGCCCATGTGTTCGAACCCCGGCCCACGGAGATCTACTCATGGAAGGCGTGAAGCAGTTCGATCTCGCGGCGCAGACGCTGCGCGAAGTGAACCACTGGCTGCATCGCGAAGCGCCGAACTCCGGCGTGTCGAAGGTGAAGATACTGAATGCCGACGGGGCCCATTCCATCGCGGCCGGCATGGATGCGCCGCTGGAAATCGAAGTGGAGGGCCATGCCGGCTACTACCTCGGCGGCATGAACAAACACGCCTCGATCACCGTACATGGGAGCGCGGGACCCGGCGTGGGCGAGAACATGATGTCGGGCGCGATTCGCGTGGAAGGTTTCGCGTCCACCGCGGCGGGGGCTTCCGCGCACGGGGGTCTGCTCGTCATCCAGGGTGACGCCGCGCTTCGCTGCGGCATCTCGCTCAAAGGTGGCGACATCGTGGTGGGCGGCAGCGTCGGCAGCTTCTCCGCGTTCATGGCGCAGGCCGGCCGCCTGGTCATCTGCGGCGATGCGGGCGATGCGCTCGGCGATTCGTTGTACGAGGCCGTGATCTACGTGCGCGGCAAGGTGGCGTCGCTGGGCGCCGATGCGCGCTTCGAAGACATGAGTGAAGCGGACTACGCCACCGTCGCCGAGTTGTTGGGCAAGGCCGGATTCGATCACGACGCCAGGACCTTCAAACGCGTGGCCTCGGCCAAGGGCCTGTATCACTGGAACGCCGACGCCGGGCAGGAATACTGATATGCATCTCTCCGAAGAAGAAAGCGCGGGTTACGACCGCAGCGTCATCGACTACATCCAGCGGGCGGCCGCCACGGGTCTCTATGAGATCCGCGGGCTCGGCGCCAAACGCAAGCTGCCTTCCTTCGATGACCTGGTGTTCCTGAGCGCATCGCTGTCGCGGTATCCGCTCGAGGGATATCGCGAGAAGTGCTCGACCAGAACCGTGCTCGGCACTCGTCACGCCACCAAGCCCATCGAACTCGCCACGCCGATCACCATCGCCGGTATGAGCTTCGGTGCGCTGTCCGGACGAGTGAAGGAGTCGCTGGGCCGCGCGGCGACGGCGGTGGGCACGTCCACGACCACCGGCGACGGCGGCATGACTTCCGAGGAGCGCGACAGTTCGAAGACGCTGGTGTACCAGTGCCTGCCTTCGCGCTACGGATTCAATCCCGATGACGTGCGCCGCGCCGACGCCATCGAGATCGTGATCGGGCAGGGCGCGAAGCCCGGCGGCGGCGGCATGTTGTTAGGCCAGAAGGTCAATCCGCGTGTGGCCGCGATGCGTACGTTGCCCGCCGGTGTGGACCAGCGCTCGGCCTGCCGCCATCCCGACTGGACCGGCCCCGACGACCTCGTGATCAAGATCAACGAGCTGCGCGAGATCACCGACTGGGAAAAGCCCATCTACGTGAAGGTGGGCGCCACGCGCGTCAACCACGACGTCAAGCTCGCGGTGCACGCCGGCGCCGACGTGATCGTCGTCGACGGCATGCAGGGCGGCACCGCGGCCACGCAGACCGTGTTCATCGAACACGTGGGCATTCCCACGCTGGCCGCTTTGCGACAGGCCGTCGAGGCCATCGACGATCTCCACATGCGCGGCAAGGTGCAGCTCATCGTATCCGGCGGGATCCGCAGTGGCGCGGATGTGGCCAAGGCGCTGGCCATGGGCGCGGACGCCGTAGCGATCGGGCAGGGCGTGTTGATGGCGCTGGGCTGCAACAGCGATACCTACGTGCAGGATGGCAAACATGTGTCGGCCGTCGAGGATTACGCGCGCCTCGGCACCAAGCCGGGCTATTGCCATCACTGTCATACGGGCAAGTGTCCGGTTGGTGTCACGACACAGGACGCAGTGCTCGAGCAGCGGCTACATCCGGACGTGGGCGCCAAGCGCCTGACCAACTACCTGAAGACGCTGAACATGGAGCTCACCACCATCGCGCGCGCCTGCGGCAAGCAGGACGTGCATCACCTCGAGAAGGAAGACCTGGTGGCGTTGACGGTGGAGGCGGCGGCGATGGCGAACATTCCGCTGGCGGGGACGAACTGGGTGCCGGGTAGGTAGTTCGCTGTCCCCAGAGGCGCCAATGTCCGCGGCTTCAGGCCGGTCGCGCCCTCTCAGCTTTTTGTATCGGCTGCTGACCCATAAGCCGCATCGATGCGTGCTCGGGAGGGGGCAGCGTCATCGTGCCGCGTTTCTCGCGGCATGCCATTCGAATCAGGCGCCGCCGCGTTCCCTGCCCAGAGACCGAGGAACTTCAGCTTTTGTTTGTACGGCGCAGTCCTCGTCGGCTCCAGCGCTTTCCTGCCCTCGCGGCGATCGCCATCGAACAATGGATTCCCGAATCCCATCATCGACCACTCCTCAAGCTCGTCTCAGATCGGGCACGGCGGCGATCCTCGCCGGCATGCCCATCACATAGCGGTTCATCGACTTGGTCGCGAACGCCAGCGCGCGCGGATCCACGTGCGTGAGCACCAGTCCCGCGAGGTTGGCGCCGCGTTCGCGCAGCAGCCGCGTCGCGTGGCCGAGATCGGCGACGGTGGACTCGCCCTGGCGCGCGACCAGCACGGTCTGATCGGCCACGCAGGCCAGCGTGAGCGCATCGGACAGCAGCCCCGCGGGAGGACTATCTATCACGATGGCGTCGTAACGCTGGCGCAGTTTGCCGATCAACCCGGAGAACGCCTGCACGGTGAGCCGGTCCAGCGCATGCGACGCGTTGCGCTCGGCCAGCAGCATGTCGAGCCCCGTGCTCTCGTCCTTCTCGAGCACGTCGTTGATCGCGGCACGATTGTCGAGCACGGCCGCGATACCCCGGTGTACTTCACCGATTCGCGCGAGGCGGCCGGCCGCGGGGCAGCGTAGATCCATCTCGAGGAACAGCGTGCGTACGCCCGATC
>JBKPPO010000384.1:0-4667 GCA_046733635.1 Pseudomonadota bacterium
TTGAAGTCTCGTGGGCTCGGAGATGTGTATAAGAGACAGGAGTCGGCTCGCCGCCCACGCCTTTGCCGGCGTCGCCCGCCGTGACGTGCACGAACACTGCCTTCTCGTGCGGCTGGTTCATCGCGTGGAATGCCGCGGGGTTCATGAAGAGTTGCCAGTCGTCGGGATGCGCCACCACGAAGACGCTGAGCGTGGGCCCGGTCGTCGGCGTTTCGCGCGAGACGGTGGTGCAGCCGGCAAGCAATGCCAGCGCGGCTGCGGCGAAGTACTTCATGCGAGCGTCTCCCCCTGATTTGACCGAAGTGAAGGCTAGCCGACGTCGCATTGGGTCGCCATGGCTGCCGGCGTTAAGATGCCGGCCGATGTCCAGTTTCACCGACCCACGAGGTAAAGCCCGTCTTTCGGGTGATTCGTCGTGAGCGCCCCTGCCAGGCAAGCTGCCGGCGATCTCTCGCCTTTCCTCGCAAGCATTTCCTTGATGCAGGTGCAGCGCGCGGGCTCGTTGCTCGTGCCCCCGGATGGCACCTGGGACTTCGTGTTCATCCGCTCGGCGCAAGGCACCTGCGTCATTCGCTCGGGGCTGACCACCAAGCCGGTGCGTTTGCGGTACACCGGCACGGAGGAGGTCCTCGCAGTCTCCTTCAAGGCGAGCGTGCGCATGATGGCCGCGGATCCCGTGGCCAGCCTCGATCAGGGTTTCGTGCTCGCGGGCGATCACAAGCGGTTCGCCATCGGCGGCGAGATCTTCGAGATCCCCACTTTCGGCAACGCCGACGTGTTCGTCGAGCGCCTGCAGAAGCACGGGCTGCTCGAACGCAACGCCGCCGTGCAGGCCATCCTCGACGGTGAGCCGATCGCCGCGTCGGCGCGAACGCTGCAGCGTCAGTTCAAGCTCACCACGGGCATGACCCACAAGCGTTTCACGATGATCGAGCGCGCGAAGCTCGCCGCGCAGCGCTTGCGCCAGGGCGAAGCCACGCAGAACGTCACGCACGCGCTGGGTTTCTACGACCAGGCGCATCTCATCAATTCCCTGCGCGAGATCGTGGGGCTCACGCCCTCGCAATTGATCCTCCCGGACTCGCCGCCGACCTGAACGCCGAGTGGCGGTTTTTTCCAATACCCGGATGGGCCGCGGCTTTTAGTCTCCCGTTCGCCGCGTACGCCGGCGACCTTGGAGACGAGTGATGACTTCCACCCAGACTTTCCGATGGTCGAGACGCGCCGTCTGCGGCGCGGTGCTCGCCGCCTGCGTCACGCCCGCGTTCCCTTCCGAGACCCCCAAGATGGAGACACCCATGACGAGCCCCCGCGCGTTCCGCCTGGCGATTCCCGATGCCCAGCTCGCCGATCTGAAGTCCCGCCTGCGCAACACGCGCTGGCCGGCCGAAGTCGCGCCCGAGAGCTCGGAGCGCGGCATTCGCGGCGGCGACCTGCGGCCACTCGCCGAGCGTTGGGCCGGCCCCTTCGATTGGCGCAAACAGGAAGCCGGGCTCAACGAATTTCCGCAGGTCACGTTCGAGCACGACGGTCAGACTTTCCACGCGTTCCACATCCGCTCGCGGCATGCCAACGCGCGGCCGCTCGTGTTGCTGCACGGCTGGCCGAGCTCGAGCATCGAGTTCCTGAAATTGTTCGCCCCGTTGACCGATCCCGAAGCGCATGGAGGCCAAGCGCAGGACGCATTCCATCTCGTCGTACCGGGTCTGCCGGGTTTCGGACTCTCGCCCGCGCCGAAGCGCGCCGGCTGGACCAGCGCGAATACCGCCGCGGGAATTTCCGCGCTCCTGTCCGCACTGGGCTACGAGCGGTTCGGCATCCATGCCTCGGACATGGGCGCCGACGTCGCGGGCCATCTCGATCGCATCAGCGCAGGCAAGGTCACCGGCATCCACCTCGCGCAGGATCCCGACAGTGTCATCGCCGTCGTGTCGTTCCTCGGCATGGATCCCGCGCAGAACCCGCATCTCGATGCGGAGCAGAAGCAGCGCGTCGCGCAGCGGATCGCCGCGCTGCCGGATCGCAATGGCTATATCGCGATCCAGTCATCGCGGCCGAAGACGCTGGGTTACGCACTCACCGATTCGCCGGTCGGGCAGCTGGCATGGATCGCGGAGAAGTTCGATGCCTGGACCAATCCCGCCAAACAAAAACTCGCGGACGCCGTCGACATCGATCAATTCCTGACGCACGTGAGCCTGTCGTGGTTCGGCGAGGCGGGCGCGGCCTCCGCGAACGCGATCTGGGAAAGCTTCAAGGCGATGGGCTGGTCGCCGCCGTCACCGACGCCACGGGGCGTGGCGATGTTCAATGCGGATTCCTTTGCTCGGGCCTTGCTCGATCCGGAGAAGAAGACGGGCCATTGGTCCGAATTCGAGGAGGGCGGCCATTTTCCCGCGATGGAAGTGCCGATGTTGCTGGCGGCGGATCTGCGCAAGTTTTTCGGAGCGCTGAAATAGGCCCGCGATGGGCACCGGATAACTGGCACGAATGAACGGATTCGTCGCTGTCACATCATGCGGGTTGGGTGCTGTCATCTACTCGGAGTTGTCGATGGGTTTCGCGCGCATGGAAGAACTCGAGGGCATGCTCGCCGACGCCGCGCTCGCCTTCGAACGCATATCGCGGGAGCGCTATTCCTGTTGATCGCGCCGTAGCCAGGAACGGGTCAGCTCGTCGCGGCCGCGTGCTCGCGGACCACTTCGAGCAATGAATCTCCATAACGCTCGAGTTTGGTGGCGCCGATCCCGGAGATGCCGCGCAGCTCGTCGAGCGAGCCGGGAAGGCGCCGGGCGATCTCTTGCAGCGTGGCGTCGTGGAATACCGTGTATGCCGGCACGCCGTGTTCCTGCGCCACGCCCTTCCGCCACTGGCGCAATGCGCTGAACACCTCGCCGGCCTCGCCCGTCAGCGCCACGCGATCCGGCGCCGTGGCCAGCCCGCCGCGCTGATTCTTGCGCTGACGCGGCGCCTTCTCCGAGGGCTTCCGAAGCTTGAGCGTCCTGCGTCCACTCAACACCTCGCGCGCATCTGCCGTGAGCTTCAGTACATTGAACTGATCGTAATCCACGCGCAGCAGCCGCAGCGCCACGAGTTGCCGGATCACGGCGCGCCATTGCAGCGCGGTGTGCTCCGTGCCGATGCCAAACGTGCTCACGCGATCGTGGCCGAACTGCTCCACCTTGGGTGTCCTCTGTCCCGTGAGCACATCGATGATCTGCACCGCGCCGAATCCGAAGCCGCTCTTCTGCTCGCAGCGATAGATGCACGACATGAGCTTGCGAGCGGCTTCGGTGCCATCCCATTCCTCGGGCGGCGCCAGGCAGTTGTCGCAATTGCCACAGGGGCCGCTGCTCTCGCCGAAGTAGTCGAGCAGCCGCACGCGCCGGCAATCCACCGTCTCGCAGAGACCGAGCAGCGCATCGAGCTTGGCGCCGGACACGCGCTTGATCTCCTCGCCCGACGGCGACTGATCGATGAGCCGCCGCTGCTGCACCACATCGGCGAGACCGTAGATCATCCATGCGTCCGCCGGCAGGCCGTCGCGTCCCGCGCGGCCGGTCTCCTGGTAATACGCCTCGATGCTCTTGGGCAGGTCGAGATGCGCGACGAATCGCACATCGGGTTTGTCGATGCCCATGCCGAACGCGATCGTCGCCACCATGACGACGCCATCCTCACGGATGAAGCGGCTTAGATGCTCGTCGCGCGTCTCGTGTTCCTTGTCCGCGTGATAAGGCAGGGCGTCGATGCCGGCGTCGACGAGGAACGCGGCGGTTTCATCCACGGACTTGCGCGTGAAGCAGTACACGATGCCCGAATGTCCCGCGTGCTCCTCGCGAATGAACTGCAGGAGCTGCTTGCGCGCGTTGTCGCGCTCGGCGATGCGATAGCGAATGTTGGGCCGGTCGAAGCTCGAGATGAACACGCGCGCCGAATCCAGCTTCAGGCGCGCGAGGATCTCCTTGCGCGTGGTGGCATCCGCCGTCGCGGTGAGTGCGATGCGCGGTATTCGCGGATAACGGTCCGCGAGCAGCGAGAGCCTCAGGTATTCGGGACGGAAGTCATGGCCCCACTGCGACACGCAGTGCGCCTCGTCGATCGCGAACAGCGCGAGCGCGCTGGCGTCCAGCAACTCGAGGCAGCGGTCCGTCACGAGCCGCTCGGGCGCGACGTACAGGATGTCGACGTCGCCCGCGCGTACGGCCTTCTCGACGCGCTGGGCTTCGGGCCAGGTCAGCGACGAGTTTAGGAACTCGGCACGCACACCGGCTTCACGCAGCGCGGCCACCTGGTCCTGCATGAGCGCGATGAGCGGGGAGACCACCACGCCCATGCCTTCGCGCACCAGTGACGGCACCTGGTAACACAACGATTTGCCCCCGCCCGTGGGCAGCAGCACGAGCGCGTCCCCGCCGCCGGCCACGTGTTCGATGATTTCCGCCTGGGGCCCGCGGAATGCGGGATAACCCCAGACTTCGCGCAGCACCTGCGTGGCGCGGGTCATGACTTCATTCATTGCAGGGATTGTTGGCAGATTCGAGCCCGGCGCAAGACTTAGTTCGTGGCAGGTCCAGGGAATTTCACGTGGCGAGCCACTCCCGCCGCGCGGTCAATAGGTGCGCTTGGGTAGTTCGGCCGCGGCATTCTCGCGCGTGAACACCGAC
>JBKPPO010000385.1:0-12025 GCA_046733635.1 Pseudomonadota bacterium
TCTATGAACTCTTCCTGGGCTGGGCGTTGTCAGGCCTGCCGCTGGTGTTCGCCACGCGCTGGTCCGTGGCTTCGGCCGCGTGGGTGCTCGTGCTCAATACCGCGCTGCTGCTGTACTGCGGCTGGCAACCCATGGGCGGACTGCTGTGGATGATGTTCGGCGGCACGCGCTGGAGCCCGGCCGACATCGTCCTCTGCGCTGCCGGCATCAACTTCGCGCTGTGGTTCGCCGCGGAGTGGCGCCGGCCCGATGCCGTGCCCGACTGGGTGCGCAGGCTGATCCTTTCCTGCGCCTTTGGGTTCATCACCTGGGCCGGTGTCATGGCGGTGGTGGACCAAGCCTCCATGCTCACGCCGCTCATGTTGTTAGCGGCGTATGCCGGCGTGGCGGTCTTCACGCTGCGCCGTGCCACCGACGTCTATCCACTGGCGGTGGCGCTCGGCTCCTTCATCATCGTGTCCATGGTCCAGGTGTTCGATCTCTTCGAACACGCGGACGAAGGTGTGTTCCTCATCGTGGCGCTGTATCTCATCGCCGCGTCGACCGCGGGCGGCAAGCTGTTGCTCAATCTGCAGCGCCGCTGGGGCGGTGGGACATGAACGAGTCGCTGGACCTGCTGGCCCGGAAGATGCGCGAAGCGGGCGTGATCCCGCCCGACGCCACGTCGCCTGCGCGAGCGGACAACGACCGTCCCTGGTATCTCGCGTTGGTGCAGGGCTTCGCGGGGTGGCTCGCCGGCGTGTTCCTGCTGGTGTTCGTGGGCGCGGTGTTCCGGCCGGACGATCGCGTCGTGATCTTCCTGCTGGGCGCCGCATTGCTCGCGGCCGCCTGGTTCATCTATCGCGCGGACCGCGATGCGGTGTTCCTCGATCAATTCGCGCTCGCGATCTCCATCGCCGGGCAGTTCGCGGTGGCCTGGTCGGCCATCGACCGGGACTTCGAGGGCCTGCCCGTCGCATTCACGGTGCTGGTGCTGCAGCTCGCGCTGTGGGTATCGATGCCTAACAAGCTCGCGCGCGTGCTCGCGGCGTTCTTCGCGACGATCGCCTGGGTGTACGTGGTGAGATTCACGTTGCAGCCGGGCGAGGGCGAAGAAGTGTTGTTTGGCGCGAACGTGGAGAACCTGCGTCCGGCGTGGATCCTCGCGCTGGGCTGGCCGCTCACCTGGCTGCCGTTGGTGGCGCTCGCGGCATGGCTGCTGTGGCGCGAACCGCGGTGGATGGCGACGCGTTTTCGCGAGCTCGCGCGGCCCGCGCTCACCGGATTGCTCTTGGGACTTGCAGTGTCGGGCATCGCGGCCGAGCCGTTCAGCGTCTTCGCATTGGGCATGGGCCGGCTGGGGCTCGAGCTCAGCGGATGGTCGGTGTTCGGCTTGCTCAACATCGGGCTCGCGCTGTTCGCCGCGTACGCCGCGTTCCGGCTGCGGAATGGCGGCTTGTTGGGGATCGCGATCCTCGGCGCCTTGCTGCACCTGTCGCGCTTCTACTATCTGTATGGCGCCACGCTGATCGCCAAGTCCGTGATCATGCTCTGCGTCGGAGCCGCGTTGCTCGCCGCCGGGGAGTGGCTGCATCGACGCTGGTTGCGGGAGTCGCCGTGAGCACACGCGCGACTCGCATCTGGCTGGTGGCCGCGGCAGCGCTGGTGCTGCTGGCCGTCAATCTCTCGATTGCAGGCAAGGAGCGCATCAAGGCCCAGGGGCAGCGCGTGTACCTGGAGCTCGCGCCCGTCGATCCGCGTTCGCTCATGCAGGGGGATTACATGGCGCTGCGCTTCGCGATCGTCGACGACATCAGTCGCGATGCGGCCGGCAGGGCGCCGGTCGACGTCGATGAGCGCGGCGTGGGAACACTCTCCAAGTCGCCGACACCGGAGACGCTGCGGCTCCGTTACCGCATCCGGAACGGCCAGGTCTGGTTGGGCACCAACGCCTGGTTCTTCGAGGAAGGCTCGGCGCAGCGGTTCGAACCGGCACGGTATGGCGAATTCCGCGTCGATCGCGAAAGCGGGGAAGCGGTGCTCGTCGGTCTGCTTGATGGGGATTTCAAGCCGCTTTGAGCGGCGACCCGGAGACCCCCGCGCAACTCCGCCGCAACGCCGCGCGTATAATCCCCGGCACTACGAATCGTCCGGGTACTCACATGAAAAAGACTCTCCTGAGCGCGGCTGCCGCCGCGTTGCTGCTGCCTTCACTCGCCGCCGCGCAGACACGCACGGCTGCCGAAGCCGTCGCGGGCACCCCCGTGATCCCGCGTTCCGCGCTGTTCGGCAATCCCGAAAAGACGCAAGCCCGCGTGTCTCCCGATGGCCGGCACGTGTCGTTCATCGCCCCGAAGGACGGCGTGCTCAACGTGTGGGTGGCGCCGCGGTCGGATCTCTCGGCCGCCAAGGCCATCACCGACGACAAGAAGCGCGGCATCCGCCAGCACTTCTGGTCGTACGACAACAAACACGTGTTGTTCCTGCAGGACGAAGGCGGCGACGAGAACTGGCACCTGTACGCCACGGATCTCGCGACCGGCACGTCGCGCGATCTGACGCCGCTGCCGAAGGTTCAGGCGCAGGTGGTGGGCCTGTCCTGGAAGAAGCCCGGTGTGGTGGCCGTGGGGCTCAACGATCGCGCGCCGGAATGGCATGACGTCTACGAAGTGAACATCGCCACGGGCAAGCGCACCCTCATCGAGCAGAACACGCAGGAGTTCAGCGGTTACGACCTCGACCTGGATCTCAAGCCGCGCCTCGCCGTGAAGACCAATCCCGACGGCAACGAGGTGCTTCGCAAGGCCGGCGCGAAATGGGTGAGCCTGCTCAAGTACGGGCAGGAAGACACCCTGACTACCGGCACGATCGGCGTGGAAGGCGCCGGCAAGTCGGCGCTCATGACTTCGTCCGTGGGCCGCGACAAGGCGGCGCTGGTGCGCGTGGATCTGGCTACCGGGAAGAACACGGTGCTGGGCGCCAGTGAGCAGGCCGACGTCGCGAACATCTGGGTGGAGCCGCGCACGCGCGCGCCGCAGGCGTATTCGGTGAACTACCTGAAGCCCGAGATCACGGTGCTCAACCAAGCGGTGCAGAAGGATGTGGACCTGCTGACGAAAGAGCTCGGCGATGGCTTCGTCATCGGCAACCGCACGCTCGACGACAGCGTCTGGACGGTGGCGACCAATGACGCGCTCGCGCCTTCTTCCAGCTACCTCTACGACCGCAAGGCCGGAACGGTCACCAAGCTGTTCGACACGCGGCCCGCGTTGATCAAGTCCCCGCTGGTGCCGATGCAGTCGCTCGAACTCAAGGCGCGCGACGGTCTCACGCTGGTCTCCTATCTATCGCTGCCGCCGGGTTCCGACGCGAACGGTGACGGCGTGCCGGACGCGCCGGTGCCGCTCGTGCTCAATGTGCACGGGGGTCCGTGGGCTCGCGATGAATACGGCTTCGACAACGAGCACCAGTGGCTCGCGAATCGCGGCTACGCGGTGCTCGCCGTGAACTTCCGCGGCTCGATCGGCTTCGGCAAGGGCTTCACGAACGCCGGCAACAAGGAATGGGGCGTGAAGATGCACGAGGACCTGCTCGACGCCGTGGAATGGGCGGTCAAGCAGAAGATCACCACGGCCGACAAGGTGGCCATCTACGGCGGATCGTACGGGGGTTACGCCACGCTCGCCGGCCTCACGTTCACGCCGGACACCTTCGCCTGCGGTGTCGACATCGTGGGTCCTTCGAACCTGAACACCTTGCTCGCCAGCATCCCTGCCTACTGGAAGGCGTTCTTCGAGGAGCTGGCGCTGCGTGTCGGCGACCCGCGAACGGAAGAGGGCAAGAAGCTGCTGACCGAGCGGTCGCCGTTGACGAAAGCCGATGCCATCAAGAAGCCGCTGCTGATCGCGCAGGGCGCGAACGATCCGCGCGTGAAGCAGGCGGAGTCGGATCAGATCGTGAGCGCGATGAAAGCCAAGAACATTCCGGTGACGTACGTGTTGTATCCGGATGAAGGCCATGGCTTCGCGCGTCCCGCGAACCGGACCTCGTTCTACGCCGTGGCGGAAGGTTTCCTGGCGCAGTGCCTGGGTGGCCGGTACGAGCCCGTCGGCAACGACTTCAAGGGCTCGAGCATCCAGGTGCCCGAGGGCGCGCAACACGTCCCCGGCCTCTCCGACTCCCTGAAATAATGGGGACATTCCTCGTTTTCTAGAAAACGGGGACGCGGCTCGATCCAAGGCCCGGCGGAAACGCCGGGCCTTTTCATTTCCGCCACTGGTATTGCCCGCGCCGCACATCGGCGTATAACTACTCCCCGACGCGGTCGCAGAACCGCGCACTTCGGGAGGAACCCATGGCCACCGTCGTCCGCAACCGGGTCTACGTCGTCCTGGCTCTCGCGCTCGCGCTGTTCATCTTCATCGGCTTCGCGCGGACCTACTATCTTCGCGCCTGGTTCACCGTCCCGCCGATCACGCTGCTCATGCACGCACACGCGCTGGTGTTCACCGCGTGGGTCGCGCTCTTCGTGATCCAGGTGCGGCTGATTTCGACGCAGAACTACCGCACCCACATGCAGCTCGGCATCGCCGGAATGATCGTGGCGGCGCTGGTGTTCGCGCTGGGCATCACCGCGGCGATCGCATCGGCCGGCGATCCCCGCCCGCGCCCGATGGGCATGACGCCCGCGCAGTTCACGATCCTGCCCATGTCCTCGATCCTGCTGTTCGGCGCGCTGGTGGTCGCGGCGTTCCTGATGCGCCGACGCGCGGCGATCCACAAACGCCTCATGGTGCTCGCGATGATCGCCGTACTCGGTCCGCCGGGCGCGCGGCTCATCCGCGCCGCCGGACTCGGCGCGGACTTCCTCGCGATCCAGACCGCGGTGGCCGCGTTCTTCGTCATCTGCGCGCTCGCCAGTGACTGGGTGCGCCACCGCGCGCTGCATCCCATCTACACCATCGGCGGCACGCTGCTCGTGATCAGCTGGCCGGTGCGGATGTGGTTCGCGCGGACGCCGGCCTGGGAGGCCGTGGGTCAGTGGATGGTGCGCGCTTCGAGCTAGGCGGTCACGGCGAGGCGGAGTAATCCCGCCGCGGCTCGCCCGGTTCGCGGTCGCCGTGCAGCCACCAGGTCATGCCCAGCCACGCCGCCAGCAACGCGATGATGAACAGCAGCGGGCGCTTGATCTGCTTGTTGTACATGCCCGGATCCTAGCTGCGAGCCCCTGAAAACGCTGCATTTTGACTTCCGGGCGGCCGTGCCTACACTGCGCGCCTCCAGCCCCTGGCCAAGCTTCGGCCCACCCGGGGGTGCCTGTTCAACGGGAAATGGTGTTTACCGGCGTAAGCCCGGTGCTGACGGCGAACCACTCGCGTGGTTGAGGCGCGTCCCCGTTTCCTAGAAAACGAGGAATGTCCCCATGTCCGCCGCGAAAGAACTTCACTCCTACCGCAAATACTGGGCCGCGCGTTTCGGAACCGCGCCGTTCCTGCCCATGTCGCGCGCCGAGATGGAGAAGCTGGGCTGGGACTCCTGCGACATCATCATCGTCACCGGCGATGCCTACGTCGATCACCCGAGCTTCGGCATGGCCATCATGGGCCGGCTGCTCGAGGCGCAGGGATTCCGCGTGGGCATCATCGCGCAGCCGGACTGGCAGTCCGCCGAGCCCTTCAAGCAGTTAGGCCGTCCGACTCTCTTCTTCGGCATCACCGCGGGCAACATGGACTCGATGGTGAATCGCTACACCTCGGACAAACGCATCCGCAGCGACGATGCCTACACGCCCGGCGGCGAAGGCGGCAAACGTCCCGATCGCAGCGTGGTGGTGTACGCGCAGCGCGCGCGCGAAGCGTTCAAGGACGTGCCCATCGTCATCGGCGGCATCGAAGCGTCGCTGCGCCGTATCGCGCACTTCGACTACTGGAGCGAGAAGGTGCGCCGTTCCATCCTGCTCGACGCCAAGGCCGACCTGCTCGTGTACGGCAATGCCGAGCGGCAGATCATCGAGATCGCGCATCGGCTGGCCGCGGGCACGAAGATCGACGAGATCACCGATCTGCGCGGCACCGCGTTCGTGCGCCGCAAGCCTGCCGAGGGCTTCATCGAGATCGACTCCACTCATGTCGATACGCCCGGGAAGCTCAATCCCCCCATCGATCCGTACGCCATGGAGCCGGAGATCCGCAAGGCCAACGAACAGGCCGCGGCCGTCGAAGAAGGGCAGGCCGCACCCGAGCAGGCTCCTGCCAAGGAAGTCGTGGTGAAGTTCGCGCGCCGCGTAAAGGGCGAGGACCGCGAGCGCAGCGTGATCCGCATGCCTTCGTACGAGACCGTCGTCGCCGATCCTGTGCTGTACGCGCACGCGAGCCGCATCCTGCACCTCGAGAGCAACCCCGGCAACGCGCGCGCGCTGGTGCAGCGCCACGGCGAGCAGGACCTGTGGCTCAACCCGCCGCCGATTCCTCTGACCACTCGCGACATGGATTACGTGTACGAGCTCCCGTTCGCGCGCGTGCCGCATCCGAGCTACGGCAACGCGGAGATACCCGCGTACAAGATGATCAAGTTCTCCATCGCGATCCAGCGCGGGTGTTTCGGCGGCTGCACGTTCTGCAGCATCACCGAGCATGAAGGACGCATCATCCAGAATCGCAGCGAGGCATCGATCCTTCGCGAGGTCGAGAAGATCCGCGACACCGTGCCCGGCTTCACCGGGGTGATCAGCGATCTCGGCGGGCCCACGGCCAACATGTACCGTATCGCCTGCAAGTCGCGCGACATCGAGAAAGCCTGCCGCAAGCCTAGCTGCGTGTTCCCCGGCATCTGCCCGAACCTCAACACCGATCACAGCGCGTTGATCCAGCTCTATCGAAAGGCGCGCGCGCTGCCCGGCGTGAAGAAGATCCTGATCGCGAGCGGCGTGCGGTATGACCTCGCGATCGAGTCGCCTGACTACGTGAAGGAGCTCGCGACGCATCACGTCGGCGGTTATCTCAAGATCGCGCCCGAGGCGATCGGCGAAGGCCCGCTGTCGAAGATGATGAAGCCCGGCGTGGGCACGTACTACAAATTCAAGGAGCTGTTCGACAAGTACAGCAAGCTGGCGGGCAAGGAGCAGTACCTGATCCCGTACTTCATCGCCGCGCATCCCGGCACCACCGATGAAGACATGCTCGAGCTCGCGTTGTGGCTCAAGAAGAACGGTTTCCGCGCGGACCAGGTGCAGGCCTTCCTGCCGTCCCCCATGGCCACCGCTACGGCGATGTATCACACGTTGAAGAATCCGCTGCGCAAGGTCACTCGCGACAGCGAAGAGGTCACGATCCCGAAGGGCATCAAGCAGCGACGTCTGCACAAGGCCTTCCTGCGTTACCACGACCCCAACAACTGGCCGGTCCTGCGCGAAGCGCTGCGGCGCATGGGACGTGCCGATCTCATCGGCAACGGCAAGATGCAGTTGGTGCCGTCCTATCAACCAGCCGGGACGGGTGGGGCGGAGGAAGGCAAGCGCGGGGGCAGTGTGCATCGGCCGTTCAAGACGCAGCACACGGGTTTGCCCCGAGTTCCGGCGATTCCGCGCAAGCCGAAACGCTGAGCGGCGCCTTACCCCATGGCGTTCACGCGGACGACTCCCTTCATGCCATCGGCATGAAAGTGCAGCCCGCCCTGCTCCTGCCCGGATCGCAATCGGGGACGTACGAAGCGCTGTGGCCCGAACACCGCTTTCAGGTGGTCGTCGCGTCTAACGAGCGTCTCAAGGCGTGTGCGTGGATTTCGACGCGTGAGCGCTCGAGGTAGGGCGGATGGGGCGTCCCGGCGCGGCTCAGTCCTCGCCGCCCGGCTTCTTGAGCTTCTCCAGTTCCGCCTTGTGCTCCTTCACGAACCGGATGTTCGCGGGATTCACGCCGGCGTCCTTCGCGACCTTGGCCGGGTCCGCGCCTTGTTCGATCGCGAACTGCGCGAACGCCGCCTGGAAGATGGCCATGGTGATGACCGCGTACTGACGTGTCGTGAGTCCCGCGCCTTCGATCGACTTGCGCGCGCCGGGCACGGCGTCCATGCGCTTCACCATGTCGTCGAGCGACTCGGCGTTGTCGGATTCTTCGTCGCTGTCGGTCTCTTCTTCGCTCTCCGCAGGCTTCGGCAGTTTGGCCAGCGCCTCGTTCGCGGCGGCGTACTTGCGCACGTCCGCCAGCGTCAACGTGTAACGCGAGAGCTCGCGAACGTCCGCGTCGCCGCTGGCAGCCTGGGCCTTCGTGCCGCACACGGCAACCAGGATTGCAAACAGCGCCAGCATCATGCTGCGCGCGATTCGGTTCTCGTGGCTCATGGTCAGATCCTCACCAGCTCGACGCGGCGGTTCTGCTGGCGGCCTTCCGGTGTGTCGTTCCCCGTGGACGGCTTGCTAGGCCCGAAGCCCTTCGACTGCAGGCGGGACTCTTCGACGCCGTAGGTGCTGATCAGGTACTGCCGCACGGCTTCGGCGCGCTTCTCGCTGAGGGATTGATTGCTCGCGGCTGCGCCCACGTTGTCGGTGTGACCCTCGATCAGCAGCTTGAGGTCCGGATGCTCCTTGAGCATCGCGCCGATCTCCTTGAGCGTCGGCGTGGACTCGGGCCGGATGCGATCGCTGCCCGTGTCGAACAACACGCCCTGCGTCGCGACGCGGCCCTTGTCGGCCAGCGCGTCGTACAGCTTCTTGCCGCCCGCGGCGATGCGCACGTTCGCGATCATGCGCGGCATGTCGGCCGTCCAGCCGTTCATGTTGATGAAGATCTTGTTGCTGCGTCCGACGTTGCCGTTCGGGGCATTGAACACCCGCTTCTCGTTGGCGTAGGCCTTCACGTGCTGGCCGTCGACCGAGATCGCGATGTGCACCGGCTTCTCGCCGGTCTTGATGCCCGTGCCGAACTCGCCGCCGGCATCGATCTCGCCGCTGCGCAGACGGCCGAAGTACTCGCCGAACTCCATGCGCGCCGCGCTCTGGTTGTCATCCTTGCCGTCGAAGGTGATCACCATGGCATTGCCGTTGCCGGCGAGATCGAACTCGACCGTGTACCGCTCGGGCAGGGTCTCGGGCAGCGGAATCCAGAACTTGCCCTGCGCCGATCGCAGCCAGCGCCCTTCGTTCCACTCGACGATCTCCATCTGGCCAGCCCTGAATTCGAAGCGGCGAGGGAAATCGCCGACCTCGTCCTTCGAGAAATCATCGGCGAAGAGGATGCGGTCGCCGGGCTTGAAATCGTAGTTCGCCCACGCGCCCTGGCCAGGCTTGAGCGCCGCAGGCTTGGCGGCGCCAGCCTTGGTCTGCTCGGAGGATTGCGCGGGGGCGGCGACCGTCGTGACTTCCTTGCCTTCCGCCTTGGCCTTCTCGAAGCACTCGGGATCCGTGGCGGCGCACTCGACCTTGTCCAGTCCCTTGTCCAGAGCCTGGTCGGTCTTGCGCTCGACGCGCTGCTCGAGTTTCTGCTCGGCCTTCTGTTTGAGCTTCTTGCCGAAATCGCCGAACTGCGCATACGCCGGCATGTGTGCGCCGGTCAACGAGAACAACAGCAAAGCGGGCACGAGCAGACGCGTGCGATTCATGCGCAATCTCCAGCAGTTGATGGCGCTCCCGGCGCCGCGAGGGCGCGAATGACACCATCGATGGCTGGGCCGCCGCAACGGACTTTTTTCACAGTCCGACAGTTTTTTACATCTGCTTGCGGCCGCGGGCGGCAAGAACTTCGTGGCGTGCGTGTGTGCGGGACCGCGTCACGACGAAACGACAGGAATCATCGACGAGTGGCTGCGAGCTCGTCCTTCAGCGTCCGCAATTCCGCCTCGAGCGCCGCGATCCGGGCATCGCGCTTCTCGATCGCGGCCGCGACGTCTTCCGCGTCGATCTTCACCGGTATGTGCTGCGGGCAGTTCACGTCCCAGGCCGATACCTTGATCAGCATCACGCGCTCGACGCGGGCCTTGTAGCCCGGCGGCTTCAGTCGCGCATTCAACGCAGCATCACCCTCGACTGCGGAGAGTTCGCCCCAGATCTTGATGCGACGCCGATGGGCATAGTCCATGAGGAACACGTGAGCCTTCACGTTCTCCTGGATGTTCCCCAGCGTGATGTATTGCTTGTTGCCGGCGAAGTCCGCGAAGCCGAGGGTCTGCTCGTCCAGCACGTGCAGGAAGCCGCGCGGACCGCCGCGATGCTGGATGTACGGCTGGCCGGCAGAGTTCGCGGTGGCGAGATACAGGCTGTCCCGCGCGGCGATGAACTCCGCGAGTTCGGGAGAAATGCGCGTCTGCCACCCCGAGCTCTGCTCCATGTGCGCATAGGCCCGCCGCGATCCCATTCGCGTCTGTTGCGCCTTGACGGCCTCGGTGAAGGCGACGTCGCTCGGGTATGAGGGTGGCTTGTCCATGGCGCGGTGGTGATCGTAACGTGTCCACCACCGCGCGGCGCCCCTCTTTCTGGCGATCAGTCGATGCCGTGCACCCGCAGATTCACCAGCTTGTCGATGGTCAGATCCTTGAGCCCGCGCGATTTCATTTCCGCGGCGAACTCGGGCGTCACACCATGCACGCGCATGGCCACGAGCTGATCGGCGCTGGGCTTCTCGAACCCCAGCTTCTCCATCCTGGTGATGTATTCCGGCGTCACCTTGTGCACGCGGAACGCGATGAGCTGGTCTTCGTTCACGTCGAAGCCGCGCTTGCGGAAGTCGCGCACCTGGTCCAGCGAGACGCCGTGAACCCTGAAGGCGATCACGGTACCCACTGCCTTCAGCGGCAGCCCCTCCCGGCGCAGCTCGTTCACGTACGCGGCCGTGACGCTGAAGATGCGTGTGGCGAGGAGGTGATTCGTGTCGAGGTCCACGAAGTTCAGCGACTTCATCTGCCGGGCGTGCTCGACGGTCACGTCGATCGACGCCATGACGAACTGCTTCTCTTCATCCACTTCGAAGCCGAGCGCGCGCATGTCGGAGCCGAACTCGGCATCGGGCGTGAACAGGAACGAGCCGGCGCCTTCGCCATCCTTCAAGTAGCCCTCGCAGTCGAAACGGCCGGCATCGCGCGCGATGACGAAGGTGACGTCGCGCTTTCCGCGCACCGAGAGGTCCAGGCCCTGGAAGGCGCTCACCGGCCATTCGCTCTCGTGGTGGGAGTTGTTGCCATTCCAGCGCCGGATGATCGCGAACCGGACCTTGCCCGGTTCATCCGTCGGCGACATCGACCAGTTGCCTTCGATCGTGGCCGAGGCGGCCGCGGGTACCGCCAACAAACTACAGGCGAGCAGGGAGAACGCGGCGAGCGCGCGCAGGATTTTCATGGGAATCTCCGGAAGGGTTAGAGGACTTCGGCGTTCTTGAGCGCGATGAGCTGCCGGAGCTTCAGATCCTTGAAGCCATGCGCTCGCGCCTTCTGCAGGAATTCGGGGGTGATGCCCATCACGCGGGCCTGGATCACCTGGTCGGTGTCGGCCGCGAGACCGGCGGACTCGAGCATCTTGCGATACTCGGGGGTCACGCCATGGACCTTCATCGCAATCACGTCGTCGGTGTCGATCTCGAACCCGGCGGCGCGCAATTCGCGCACGTATTCGGGCGTGACACCGTGGACCTTCATGGCGATCACTTCGTCGGCATCCACGTCGAGGCCAACGTCGCGCAGCGATTTCACGTAGGCGGGGGACACGTCGTGCACCCGCATGGCCACGATGTCGTCGGCATCCACGTCGAGGTTCGCGGAGCGGAGCTCACGCACGAACTGCGGCGTCACGCCGTGCACGGCGAACGGGATGATCTGATCCACCTGGATGTCCGGCACCGACGCGCGCATCTCACGCACGAGCGTCGGTGTGACTCCATGCACCTTGAGCGCGACCAGCGTATCGACGTCCACGTCGACGATGCCGACGGATTTCAGTTCGTCGATGTACGAAGTGCGAACTTCGGTGTCGACCGTGTTGCGCACGCGCGGCTCGGCGCGGACCGCGGGAATCGCGCTCGTGGCGGGCGCAGCACTCGTGGCAGCCGCCGGCGCCTGCGCCGGCCTG
>JBKPPO010000386.1:0-16963 GCA_046733635.1 Pseudomonadota bacterium
GGCTCTGCGAGGGGCGATGGCCGAGATAAAGCAACGCGCCGTCCTCACTGAACGCCAGGGACGCCGCGCCCGCGGCGCCGAGCGCGGTGGATCCCAGCGGCGTCAGCGCGCCGGTAGCCGCATTGACGCCGATCGTGTGCAGGTGCGCGCCGTTCGCATCGGAGGCCGTCACGTAGAGATAGCCGCCCGCCGGATGAAGGGCCATGGCATGGCCGTCAGTGGCGCCGGTGAGCGTGGTCACGCCCTGGATGGCTGCGGCGCCCGTGCCATTGTCGATGGCGAGACGCGTGATCTCGGCGTTGCCGGCCAGCGCATATGCGTGCTGCCCATTCGGTGTGATCACGAGGTCCTGGCCGGAAGCCGCGACGTTGGCCAGTGGCGCGCCCAGCGAGGTCAGAGGCGAATTGGCGCCGTATGAATATGAGGAGAGCGAGCCCTCGTTCTGATTGAGCACATAGACGAATCCACCCGGCGGGTACACCGCGATGGCCGCCGGCAGATCGCCTGTGGACTGCGAGTTGATCGGACTCGTGAGCCCGGTTTCGTAGTCGATGGAGTACATCTCCAGCGTGTCGAGACCGCCGCTGGCCGCGAATAGATAGTCACCGCCGCCGTCCATCGCGAGCACGGACACGCCGGGCTGCGCGCGATCCGCGGAGAAACTGGGCACGTAACCATCCGAACCACGCACCCAGAACAGCGAGATCGTGCCGCTCAGTCGATTCGCCAGGTACAGGTGCACGCCGTTCGGCGCGGCGACCAGGTCCGCGGGTGCATCGCCCACGCTGCGGATGTCGGCAAAGTCGAGACCGCCGGCCTGCGTGTTGCGCCCGAACACCGACAGCTCATCGGAAGGTCCGTGCGCCACGGCGGTGAAGCCCTGCGAGTAGTTGATCGCATCGGGTGTGCAGTGGATGCCGATGCTGGTCACATTGCCCGTGACTTCGCCACGTCCGCCGCTCAGCACACACCCCGCGTTGCCAGGCTGGCTCAGGATGCGAACGTCGTACCAGGTGCCCGGCGCTTGCGTGGTGGTGAACGTGAAGTCGCTCGCGAGCGCGGGTACTTCGAGGATTTCACGGGAACCGTTGATGAGCTGCAGGCCGCCGCCGAAGTCGCCGGTGATGGTGCCGCCGACGGTGTGACCGGAGATGGGCGCGTCGCTGACGTTGAAGGTGACGTAGTCGCCGCCACCGGTCAGCGGCTTGCCCGGCCGCGTGCAGTGGTAACTCATGTAGTAGGTGTTGGGGCCGTCGGTGAGATCCGCGCGCGGAATGGTCGCCGAGATCGCGCCATACCCTTGCACGGGCGCGAGACTTCCCTGCTGCCAAACCACCGTCATGCGCTGTCCCACCGGCGCGCCGGGATTCAGGCGTCGTAACGCGGCAATGCCTGCGCCGCAATCGGGGGCGGCCGAATAGCGCAGCGTGAGCCGTAACGACTGCAGCGACGCGCCGTTCGCGGCCCAGGTGCCGGCCGAGCCCGTGGCCGACTGGCCGTTGTGCGAGTAGTCGGTGTTGCTCGAGGTCATCGAGATCGAGCCCGCCGGCGTAGCGCTGACCCAGGCATGGCCACGCGGGAAATTGCAGGCGTGCGGATCGGTGATCGGCGCCACGAGGTTGCAGTCCAGCGGGTGGAAGTAGATCCAGGAGAACGTGTGGCGCTCGACCTCGGCCACCGCGCCGTTCATGAAGGTGTCGGCCTGTTGCCAACCTTGATCAAAGCTCGCGATCTGCGCCGTGAGCGCACCCGCGCCTGCCGGCGGCGTGTAACGGAAAACCACCGGCCTCGCGAACACGATGTCGTGGGGCGTGAGCTCGAATACCGCACCCGTGGGCAGAGTGTCTGCGGCAAATGGCAACGGCCAGCCCGCGGCGGGTTTCGAGATGCCGATGGTCGTGTTCGCGGCCAGGGCGCCCGCCGGGATCACGACCGACATTCCATCCGGGTGGGTGAGCGTGCCACCGGCCGAGCCGATGCTCGCGCTCACGGCATACGTCACGCAGTTCACGGCGACGCCCGTCACGTTGGCCGCGGCGATGTTGCCGGCGCCGCTCGTGACCGAACAGGTCTGCCCCGCTGGTTGAGCGCTCACGGTGACGTTGTAGGCCGCTGCGGTGTTCAACGCGGTCGCGAATGTGAAGGCGCCATTGGCGCTCACCGTGCGTGTATCGCCGCCATTGTTCTGCAGCGTCAGCGAGCCCGTGAGTCCGGTGACCGAACCCCCCACGGAATATGTCGCGGGCGGCGGGGGCGGTGGAGGTGGGGCCGGCGGCGTGGCCGGCGATTTGTCATCGTCATTGCAGCCCGTGAGGGCCGCCAGCGCCAAGGTGGCCAGCAACCCGGAAACTCGTGCGCTCGAAGTCATGACCCACCCTGTTCGCGGCAAAAGGACCGCTCGGGGGTTAACGCGGCATCGTGACGGAAACCGGCTCAAAGATTTTCGACCTCATTAGAATGGCCGCCGTGACCGAAGAAGAAACGACATCGGGCGAAGTCACGCGCCTCCTGCAGCAATGGGCCGACGGCGACAAACAAGCGCTCGAGAGCCTCTGGCCCCTCGTCCACGAGGACGTCCGGCGGCTGGCGCGGCAGCAACTCGCCCGAGAACGCGGCAACCACACCCTCCAGGGCACGGCACTGGTCAACGAGGCGTTCATCCGGCTGGCCGGGCAGCGCGTGTCGCAATGGCAGAACCGCTCGCAGTTCCTGGCGCTGGCTGCGCAGATCATGCGGCGCGTGCTCGTCGACTATGCCCGGCAGCGCAATGCCCTGCGCCGCGGTGACGGCGCGCAGAAGGTCAGCATCCACGACACTGCGGCCGTGCTGGAAGTGGACGAAGCGCAGGCGCTCAACGCCTTGGAAGACGATCGCATCGACGTGGTGGCCATCGACGCCGCCCTCACCCGGCTCGAGAAGTTCGACGCGCCCCAGAGCCGTATCGTCGAGCTGCGTTACTTCGGCGGGCTCACGCTGGAAGAAACCGCCGAAGTCGCCGGCGTCTCGCTCGCCACCGTGAAGCGCGAATGGGCCATGGCGCGCGCCTGGTTGCGCCGGGAACTCATGACCGCCTGATGGACGCAGACCGCCGCCACATCGGCGCAAGGATCGGCGCTTACCGGATCACCGAGGTGTTGGGCACCGGTGGCATGGGTGATGTGTTCCGCGCCGTGCGCGACGACGCTCAATACGAAGCCGCGGTCGCCATCAAGCTCATGCGCGCGGAAGTCCGCACGCAGCACAACGAACAACGCTTCCGCAACGAGCGGCAGATCCTCGCCGAGCTCGATCATCGGAACATCGCGCGGCTGCTCGATGGTGGCACCACGCCGGATGGTGCGCCTTACGTGGTCATGGAACTGGTGCAAGGCCAGGCCATCGATGCCTGGTGCTCGAGCCGACAGCTCGGGATTCGTGACCGCGTGCAGTTGTTCCTGCAGGTGTGTGCGGCCGTCAGCTACGCGCACCAGCACCTGGTGGTTCACCGGGATCTCAAACCCAACAACATCCTGGTCACGGCGGATGGCTCGGTGAAGCTGCTGGACTTCGGCATCGCCAAACTCATCGAGCCGAATGGCCACACGGCCGAGGCCGACGAAGCCACGAAGACACAGCTCCGGGCAATGACGCTGGAGTACGCGAGCCCCGAACAAGTGAGCGGCGGCCTCGTCACCACGGTGAGCGACGTCTATTCGCTCGGCGTGGTGCTCTATCGGCTGCTCACGGGCCTGAGCCCCTACCAACAAGCGACCGATGACGTGTCGCGCGCCGCTGCGATCCTCAGCGATACGTCGCCGACACGGCCCAGCCAGATCAGCGAGGTCCACCGGCGCGACATCGACGCCGAACTCGACGACATCCTGCTCATGGCGTTGCGCAAGGAACCCGAAAAGCGATACGCCAGCGTCGAGGCGTTCGCCGCCGATCTGCGCAATTACCTCGCGGGCTTGCCGGTGCAGGCTCGCAAGGACAGCTGGCGCTACCGGCTGGACAAGTTCGCGCGGCGGCACCGCTATCGCATCGCTGCCGCCGGACTGGTGCTGGCGTCGCTGGTGGCGGGTGTGTCGTTGGCCGTGCGCGAAGCGCGCATCGCCGCCGCTGAACGCGCGATCGCGCAGCATCACTTCGATAGCGTGCGCAAACTCGCGAACACCCTGTTGGGCGGCATCCACGACGAGATCGCCAAGGTGCCTGGCGGCACCCGGGCGCGCGAAATCCTGCTCAAGACCTCACTCGAGTATCTCGACACGCTGGCGAAGGAAGCGCGCAGCGACGCCGATCTGCAGCGCGAACTGGCGTTGGCCTACGTGAAAGTGGGTGACATCCAGGGCACCGAGCTCGGGCCCAACACCGGCGACACCAGAGGCGCGCTCGAAAGCTACGCCAAGGCGGCATCCCTGCTGGAAGCTTCGCTCGCCGCCAACCCCGGCGAGGCCCGCATCCAGACGCTGCTCGCCAAGACCCACCTCGAGCGCGGCCGCGTGATCCTCGTCACCTCGGGAGGCAAGGAAGCGCAGCCCGTACTCTATGAAGCGCGCAAACTCGCGGAGGCTGCACGCGGCGGGTGGATAGACGACAAGGACGAGCTCCGGACCAAGGGCAACATCTACTCCGCCCTCGCCGAACTCGAGACCATGCTGAACAACCACGAAGGCATGTTGCTCGCCGTCGACCAGATGGTCGCGGTCTGCGAGGCATACGCGGCCAGGAATCCCGGCACCGTGACGGCCTACCAGGCGCTGACCGGGGCCTACAGCAATGCGGCCATCATCGCCGACCCGACGAAATCCGCCGAAGAAAACTTCCAGCGCTCGAGCGCACTGCTCCGGAAGGCCCTGATCGCCGATGCGGCCCTGATCGAGCTGGACCCGGATTCCCTGATGTTCCGCGTCAGCCTCGCCGAGACGCAGTTCAATCTGGCCGACGCCTATTACATCCACGGTGATTACGCGCCGGCGCTGGAGCACTACCAGCTGGCGTCGCCCGTGTTGGCGGAGCGGGCCCAGGATGCGGGCGATGCGCGCGCCCTGCTGCTCTCCTTGCTGAACGACACCGGGCTCGCGCGATCGTTGTTCAAGCTGGCCCGGGCGGAGGAAGCGGAAACCGTCTACAAACGTCTCGAACCGTTGCTCACGCAGTTGGCCAAGGACTACGACAACATGCGCGTGAGTTTCGCGGTGGCGCAGATGAAGGTTCGATACGGCGAGCTACTGGGCGCGCGCGGTGACTGGCGCCAGGCGTACCCGATGCTCGTCGACGGCGCGGCGCGGCTCGCCAGGATCGTCGAGGCCGTGAGTCTCGATGGCGTCAACCGGCAGCTCGTGGAGGATAGCGTCACGTTGCTGGCCCAGGCGGAGGCGCGCAAGTGACTCCCGAACGCTGGGCGCGGATCAAGGCGATCTTCTCGGAAGCGCTGGAGTTGCCGTCACGCGAACGCGCGGCTTTCATCGAGCGTGAGGCCGCCGGTGACGCGGAGATCGCCGCCGAGGTGCATTCCCTGCTGGCCTCGCACGAGGTGTCCGGCGATTTCCTCGAGCAATCCAACACCCGGCTGCGCGCTGACGCCCTGTTGCAGTTCGAAGAACGTATCGGCCCCTGGCGCATAGTCGACGTAATCGGCGCCGGCGGCATGGGCGACGTGTTCCGCGCCGTACGCGACGACGATCAGTACCGCGCGCAGGTCGCGATCAAACTCATGCGCGCCGACCTGCGCAATGCGATGAGCGAGCAGCGGTTCAAGACCGAGCGGCAGATCCTGGCGCAGCTCGATCATCGCAACATCGCGCGGCTGCTCTACGGCGGCAGCACCGTCAACGGCGTTCCGTACGTGGTGATGGAGCTCGTCGAAGGCGTACCCATCGATGAATACTGCGAGACCAACGCGCTCGATGCCAAGGCACGGGTTCGCCTGTTCCTGCAGGTGTGCGCGGCCGTCAGTTTCGCGCATCAGCGACTGGTCGTTCATCGCGACTTGAAGCCCGGCAATATCCTCGTGACGCGCGATGGCTCGGTGAAGCTGCTGGATTTCGGCATCGCCAAACTACTGGAAGCGCCTGCCAAGCCTTCTGGAGGGACGACCGGCGCGGACGCCACCGTCACGCAGCTCCGCGCCATGACTCTCGAGTACGCCAGCCCCGAGCAGGTCCGCGGCCGCGCCATCACCACCGTGAGCGATGTGTACTCGCTGGGCGTGGTGCTGTTCAAGCTGCTGACAGGCCGAAGCCCCTATGCGCGCGCGAACAACGACGCGCAGCGCGTGGCCGAGATCCTGAGCGATGACAACCTCGCGAGACCCGACATCGCGCCCGAGCTCGACGACATCCTGCTCATGGCGCTGCGCAAGGATCCGCAGCAGCGTTACGCGAGCGTGGATGCGTTCGCGTCGGACCTTCGGCAGTACCTGAATGGCGCACCCGTCGCCGCGCGTGGCAAGGCATTCCGCTACCTGCTCGGCAAGTTCGTGCGAAAGCATCGTTTCCAGATGGCGGCGGCCACGCTCGTGGTCGTTTCCCTGGTGGGCGGCATTGCCTTCGCGATGCGCGAGGCACGCGTGGCCGAAGAGGAACGCGCCATCGCGCAACGGCACTTCAACAGCGTGCGCTCGCTGGCCAACGAGCTGCTGTTCGACATCCACGACGAAATCGCGAAAGTCCCCAAGGCCACCGCGGCGCGCGAGCTCCTGGTCAAGACCTCGCTCGAGTATCTCGACAACCTCTCGCGCAGTGCGAGCGACGATCTCGAACTGCAGCTGGAGCTGGCGCACGCCTGGCGGAAGGTCGGCGACATCCAGGGAGCGGATCTCCACACCAATACCGGCGACCCTCGGGGCGCGATGAAGAGTTACGAGCGCTCGATCGAATTACTGGAGCGCGTGCGTGCCGCAGATCGCGGCGACACCGCCGCGAGTGCGCTGCTCGCCGACAACGCCGTGCGGCTCGCGCGCATGTACATGGTGAACCGCCGCACCGATCTCGGCTTGCCCATGGCATTGCGTGGAGTCGAAGTGGCGGAGCAACTGCACGCGTCGGCGCCCGATCACTACGAGTTCCTGGCGATGCTCGCCGATGCTTATGGCGCCCAGGGGGACATCCTCGCGGTGCTCGGCCGATCGCCGGAGGCGATCGTGCCCTACGACAAGCTGGTGGCGCTCATGGAGGATTACGTTCGGCGGCATCCCGGAAACGAGCGGGCGTTGTCCGTTCTCAGAGCAGCGTACAGCCATTCCGCGATGATCTCCGACACCAGCGTGAGCGAAGCCGAGGCCGAAGCTCGCGGCAATGCCCTTCTGCTCGAGGCGATCGAGAAGGCCCGCAAGTCGCCGGCGTTGCGCCCGGACGATGAGGAGTACCAGCGGCGCCTCGCTGAGTAGCTACAACCTGCGCACGGACCATGCCGTCGCCATGACGCAGCTCGGATCGGGCGATGCGCAGGTTCACCTCGCCGGATCGGCCGGGCACGGGCGGGTCGCGCGTGATTCACCGACCGCCGGAATCGCAGTGGCGCGCCGTACCGGTTTACGCGGTCTTCTGTTGTGGCGGCGTGACGATGCGAAGAACGTGCGCCGGAATTCCGACGACGACTGCACCCGCCGGCACGTCATGCAATACCACGGCATTCGCGCCGATCACCGCGCCCCGCCCGACACGTACCGGCCCGAGCACCTTGGCGCCCACGCCGATCTGCACGTCGTCTTCGATCACGGGCACTTCGTAGAGCTTCGAGCGGCCACCGATCACCACGCCAGGGCCGATCTCGACGCGATCGCCGATGACCGCGCGGGCGTGAATCACCGTGCCGAGACCGGAATAATTCAAGCGAACACCCTTGCCGAGCCGGGTGGCGGCCGGCAGCTGCGTCGCGAACACCAGCCGATTCACCAGCGCGAGGAATCTCGGCAGCACCGGAACCTTGTGTTTCCACAGCCAATGCGCCAAGGCGTGAATCGCAAGCATCAAGCCTCCCAGCCGGTTCGAATACGTTTGCAGGACATCGCCGGAGAGTGTCACGGGCGTGAGCGTAGCCCGCTGTCGGCCGGCAGCCAGTCCGCGTGTAGTCATTGTGGGGCGGACTCGGAAGTGAGGTCGGGCTGGTTCCGGCCGAATCTCGTGCGCGAAGAAGCTGCGGTGATCAATCCCCGGAGTTCTGCGCGTAGGCCGACCCGCGGGGAGTCCGGCAGTCTTCATGGAAGTCCCGCTCCGCACGGTACGCCGCAGTCTGTACATCCAGCAGGCCCAGCACCGAGTGGAACAAGTTGTCGTGCGAGAGCGGCTGACCGAGCTTGCTTCGCAAACAACCTCGATCCAGGCCACCGTCCATCGCAAACTGCGGCGAGAGCCAGGAGATCATCGGCACCTTCTTCTGCATGTCCGGCGCGATGGCATACGGGAGCCCATGCAGATACAGCCCCGCCTCGCCCAGCGATTCGCCGTGATCGGAGAGATACAGCAACGCGCCCTGAACCCGCGCCGCGTGTGCCTGCAGCTCCCGCACCATCGAAGCGACGACATGATCCGTATAGAGGATGGCGTTGTCGTAGGCATTCACCACTTGCGCGCGCGAGCATCGGCGCAGTTCCGGAGTGGCGCAGTCGGGCAGGAAACGGCGGAACTCCGACGGATAGCGCTTGAAGTAGGCAGGCCCGTGATTGCCCATCATGTGGAGCACGATCACGGTATCACGCTCGGCCCGGTCCAGTTCGGCTGCCAGTTCCCGCACGAGCACCTCGTCGAGGCACTCGCCATCCGGGCATAGATCGGGGTGCGAATCGGCATCGGTCTTCCGGTACGTGATGCCCTCGCCCTTGCACACACCTTTGCAACCGGATTGGTTGTCTATCCAGTGCACGGCATAACCTGCGCGGCGAAGCACATCGAGGAGGCCTTCGGAGTTTCGAATCCGGCGCTCGTCGTACTCGGCGCGGCCGTACGGTGAGAACATGCAGGGGATCGAGACCTCGGTGGATGTGCCGCAGGCCCATACATCCTTGAAGGCGAACACGCCGAGTTTCGCGAGTTCCGGGTTGGTCTCACGCGGATAACCCAGCAGCGAGAAGTTGGCTGCGCGGGCGGTCTCGCCGATCACGAGCACGAATACGCGCGGTCTGCTTCCATCAGCCACACGTACGATCCTGGCATCTGCACCCACAGCTTCGCGTGGCACACCCGCGTCGCGCGCGCGCCGGAACGATTGCGCCGCCAGACCGTAGATGAAGTTGCCCGGCGTCACGAGGTACCGAAGTTCTCGATGATTGCGCAT
The DNA here is from genome assembly GCA_046733635.1 of Pseudomonadota bacterium. GTDB lineage: Bacteria > Pseudomonadota > Gammaproteobacteria > Steroidobacterales > Steroidobacteraceae > CADEED01. The sequence continues at coordinate 9,256 of JBKPPO010000386.1, forward strand.
CATGGAAGTCAGGTCGCGATTGATGGGCAGGATGGCAAGCACGGCGACCAGTAGCGCAACCCCGACCGAACCGAGGCGCACCAGGCTCGAGCTCAGCCAGCCATGTCGCTCGATGCGCACCAGCCAGATGAAAGCCAACGCCGGCAATGAGCCCAGCAGCACCGCACCCCACATCGACCACGTGAGCAGATCGGCGGCTTCGCGCGTATCCGTCTTGAGCACGTTCTGGATCATCGTCGGATCGAGCATCACCGCGTAGGCGCGCATGTAGTAAGACGCTGCCGCCGCCGCGACGACGATGACGGTCAGCAGCGGCCGCATCGACCATCGGTTGGCCAGCGGCGCGATCAGCGCGAAGTGCAAGGCCACGAGCGCGACGAAGACGCCCAGCATGAACGACCAAGTGTCCATGGACGTCAGGTCGCGGTCGCGGGCCACCGCCGACCACCAGGAACCATTGAGCGAAACCACCATCCACACGATCACCAGCAACACGATGGTTTCGACGCGCATCCGCGGCCGCAGCGCGGAAGCAATCGTTGCATGGGTTTCGCGCGCGAGAGTGGCCACGCGCGGTTAGACGTCAGCCGGAGAGAAATCCCGTCGCGGTCACTGTGGGCTTTGCCAACGATAAGTGAAGCCGAGGTTGAAGAGGAATGGCAGCCAGTGATCCACGGTGCCACCGATCGAAGAGTCCGGCGCGGCGTCGAGCAGCAGGCAGCATTCATTGCGACTGTTGGTGGAATTCGTGACATCCAGGACGACCGAGAACTCTCCCCGGGAGACTTCGCGCGTCCAGCTACCGCGGAGATCCAGCGAGTAGAAGTCGCCCCAGCGCGAAGTATTGCGGGAGCTCGTACGCACGGGAGCGAAATCCACGGGAGTGCGCGGCCATCCGCGGTGCCAGGCACCCAGCGCAGAAAACATCCAGCGCGATCGCCTCCAGGAGAGTCCCGCAGTCAGGGAAAGCGGCTGATCCCAGCTTCGATACACATCCGCCTCGCCGCCGAAGTCATCGGCCACGCGAGACCACGCGAGAGTACCCCAACTCGTGAACCCCCCGCCCAGCGGCAGCCTCGCGCGAATCTCCAGGCCGCTCGCTTCCGCGGCTCGCGGCGCGATGCGGACACGATCCGGCGCCAGGTCCGGCAGCAAAGAAAAATTGTCGAGCGCGTTGTCGAAGTAAGGCGCCGCGGTGGTCCATCGCTTCGCGTAGGCCTCCGCGCCGAGTTGCGCGCCACCTGTCAACTCGAACTCCATGCCCAGCACCGAATGCATCGAAACCTGCGCAGCATCCGGCCGCTGCTGGGCTTCTTCCGCGCGCCACTCTTCCACGTGTTGAGGCTGCGTGAAGCGACCGGCAGACGCGTACACGCGCCAGTTTCGGGCGAGATCGTAGCGGAGGTTCACGCGCGGACTCACCTGCGTGTGATTGCCGTAATCCTCATACCGCTGGGCATCGACGCGCACGCCCACCTCCGCTTCCAAGTCCGACCAGCGACGGCGATTCGACGCGTACAGCGAAAGGTTCAGGACCTCGGGTTGTGACAGGTATTCGAATCGCTCGCTCTCGTCTCGGCCGAAGGCGGCGGCCACCTCGGGCGAGAACTGCGAAATGCGCAAGTAGTGGTGACCCGCGCGCGTGTGGCCGAAGGCGCCGCCAAACAGAAAAGACGAGCGGGTGCCCTGCCGCCAGGTGAAGTCGGAAGTCAGCTCCACGCCATCGAAGACGCGAATCTCGGTGAGTTCGCCGCTCGCGATGCCGGGCCTCGAGAGCTGCCCGCGCCGGCTACGATCCGCCGATGTGATGACGATGCTGCTGCGGGACTCCAGCAGATCGCTGAATCGATGTTGGCGCGTGAGCCACACGTATTCATCGCGGTACCGCGCACGCGCGGTCTCATCCTGCTCCTCGACACCGAGTCGCAAGCGGTCGTCCAGCAGCAGCCAGCCCATCGTCCAGGCGCCATTCTCCGTGAACCAGCGCAACCGACCCAACGAGTCGCTGAACTGCGGACGGCCGAAGTCATCGTGCACCGGCTCGATGAGATCGATCGTGCTCCGCCGCAGCGAGCCTATCCACTCCATCGGCATCGACTCGCTCTTGCCGATGGAGGAGACGCCGCCCGACATCAGGCTGACGCTCGCGCGATTCTCGTAGCCCGCACCGAGCGGGGACGGCGCCGCGATGTCGATGACGCCGCCGGAACGCCGGCCGTATTGCACCGGAAAACCGCCGCTGAACACTTCGATGCTGTCGACCACCTCAGGATCGATCGCGCTGATCAGGCTCTGGAAGTTCTTGAGGTGAAACGGGTCGAGCAACGTGATGCCGTCATAACGAACCAGCACGTCCTCGCTCAATGATCCGCGAATGTACGGTCGCCCGGACGCGTTCGACACGACGCCCGGCAGTGCGCGCACCGCGTGAATGGCGTCGTCGTGGCTGCCGGGGATGGCCTCGATGTCCGTGCCTGACAACCGCTGAGGTTGGCTCAAATCTCCGCGGATCGCATAACGGCTCGCGTACACGGAGATTTCCGTCATCGGTTCCAGCTCGCGAACCTCGGGCGTGACGATCGGGAGTGCCGATACCACGTACTTGTTGCCGCCGATGAGTTGCAGCAGGAGGCCGTGCTCGGCGAGCGCCATCCTCGCGCGCTCCAGTGGCGGAAGCTCGGGGCGCGGTTGCCGCTCGGTGGTATCCGGAGACACGAGCTCCGAGCTGAAGATCACGTCCAGACCCTGGCGCTTCAGGTCCTGCAGCAGGGACTGCAGGCTCCGCGCGGGCATGGGCGATGACTCCGCCGCCTGCAGTAGACAGGCGAACATCAACATCGGGATCAACAGTGACGGGAGGCTAGCTCCGCGGAGCCTTGGGATCACGCGTGGAGCTTACCCGGATGATCCCTTCAGGCAATTCGTACTTGAGGGTGCTGGTGGTCGCCATCACGGCGGACAAGGCCTCGGTGAGAGTCAGGCCCTTCACGTCGCCGTGCATGAGGATGGCGCTCGCCAGCTCACGCGATTGTTCGTCGATCTGCAGTTCGCGGCCGGTCTCGCGCGCGAACCACTGCAGGAACTCGAGGAGCGGACGATTCTCGATGACGGCGTCGGGCGCCATCGCTTCGGTCCAGGACCAATCACGTCCTGCGGTGGAGATCTCCTGCCGCGTTGCCGCGCCCTGACGGTCGATGGTCACCTCGGTGCCGGCCGGGATGGTCGAATCGCCGGAGCTGGCGCGCCAGAACACTTTTCCCTCGCGCACGCGCAGCCTCGTCTGCCCGTCGGCGATCATCACAGCGAACTGCGTGCCCAGATGCCGGAACTCACCCGCATCGGTCAGCACCCGGAACGAACTTGCGGCATGCGCCCCGGGCGGGATGTCGACGTACAGTTCTCCGCGCGTGATTCGCACCGCATCGGTGGCCTGGATCTCGAGCTCCGATGCGCGCGCGATGCGCAGGTTGCCACCCTCCTGCAGGTTCACCACCGCTTCGCCGCGCGCCTCGAGTCTCAGGCCCACGTGAAGAGTGGAACCGGCGGACAATGGCGAATCCTGCAGGAGCTTCATTTCGATGAGCCCCGGTGGTTTCAGCGCAGCCACCTGGCCGAATACCACATCGGAGTTCGCGCCCGGCGAAGCTGCCAGGAAGATTGCGAGCGCAGCCACGGCTATCGCTGACAAGGACGCCACCATCGCAAAACGGCGCCCACGCGGCCGCGCGGGAGCCTGCGTGGTGTTGCGCCATTCGGCTTCGGTGGCGGCCCGGATGCGCTGCATCGCCTCGGCGGACAGCGGGTTCACCTTGAGTCCGCCGCGAAGCGCGCGGTCGGCCGCCGTGTCATTGGATTCCGGGTGGTTGGACTCGCTCATGACCCGACCCTCGAACTACTTTTTTCCGCGGGTTCCCAGACATCCCGGAATGCCTGTCTCGCTCGCACCAGACGTGACTCCGCCGCGGTCTCCGAGATCTGCAAGAGCCTGGCGATTTCGGGAACCGTGAGCTCATCGCCGAAGCGGAGCTCCAGGATCTTCGCGTAGCTCGCCGGAAGCTGATTGATCACGCGCCGGACGGCATCGCTGCTCGAATCCGAGGTGACCTCGTCGAGCGGATCGCGGTGATCGATGAGCTGTACGATGTCCGCGCCCGAAGGCCGGTTTACCAGGTGATCCAGGCTTTGCGCCGCTGGTTGCCGCTCGGCCTTGCGCCGCACGTCGACGAGGTGGTTGCGGCAGATCTGGCACAGCCAGGTGAACAGCGAAGAGCCGCCGCGAAAACTCGCGAGATTGCGAATGGCGTTGATCATGGTGACCTGGACGACGTCTTCCAGCGCCGCGGAGTCGAGCGAAGAGCGCCTCGACGCGAATGCCGCGATTCTCGCCGCATACGAGCCGAAGAATTCGTCGAAGGCGCGCTGTTCACCTCGAAGCATCCCCTGAACGAGGCTGGTCTCATCCTGCAATCTGTCACCTCGGCTGCCATCCGCGCTATCCCGGTGGCTCCGGTCACTTAGACGCCGCCACCGCGCCGTTCCCGTCGACGGATTCGGACTGCCCGCAGCGTCAAACGGCGCTCGGGGGCCATCTTATTCCCCGTGAGGGTCTGGAGCCTGCTTCGCACGCATTTGTGGTTTCCATTATTGGGGTTCACCGCAGCCTTTCTGATCCTCGAGGCCGGATCGCTGGACCCGGTGATCGCCCGCGCCTGGTATTTCGATCCGGTCTCCCTTCGCTGGGTGGGCGCGGGCGCCTGGTGGGCCAATGAGCTGCTGCATACGGGAGGTCGATGGCTGGTCCGCGGCATCGCGGGAGCCGCGATGCTGGCCTGGGGACTCTCCTTTTTCCACGAGCGCGCGCGGGAGTGGCGAGCGCCCGCGGGATTTCTCGTGCTCGCCCTCGTGATCCCGATCACCCTGGTCGGCGGTCTCAAAGCCGTCACCAATGTGGATTGTCCCTGGGACATCGCGGGCTTCGGTGGTCACCGACCGTATGTACTGTTGTTTGCCCACCGACCCGATGTCTTGCCGGCAGCGCGATGTTTCCCTGGTGCGCACGCGTCATCCGGATTCGCGCTCATGTGCTTCTACTTCGTGCTGCGGGATCGTCGTCGCCGGGTGGCGCGCTGGGCATTGGGCGCGGCCGTGGTCGTCGGCATCGCGTTCTCCATGGGCCAGGAAGCGCGGGGCGCTCACTTCTTCTCGCATGACCTCGCGAGTGCTGGAGTCGTTTGGTTCAGTCAACTCGGGTTGTACCGTTGCCTTCCCCGCTGACAGGCTCGCATATATAAGAGTGCAGCCGGTATCGCCAATGCCGATATATTGAAATTATCGGCCTTGCCGATATACTGCGGTTATCGCCATTACCGATAACCCATCATGCCTGCCATCACACACCCCAATCAGGTCGGCGCCACGCTGCTGGCTCGGCGCAAATCGCTCGAGTTCTCGCAGACGGAGGTCGCCGGCAAGCTCGGGCTTTCGCAGAACCGGCTCTCCGAACTCGAGAACCGGCCCGAGACGATGACCGTGGAGCAGTTGCTCGCGCTGCTCAACGTGCTCGGGCTGGAGCTCAGCATCGCGGAGCGCAGCAGCGGGGCCGGCAGGTCCAAGGTCGAGTGGTAAGCCATGCCGCGGCGTACTCGTCCGCGTGAACTCGCGGTGTGGGCCAATGGCCTGCGCCTGGGGACGTGGCGCCTGCCCTCCCGGACTTCCATGGAGTTCGCATACGACGAGGCCTGGCTCACCGCGCCCGAAGCGCGGCCGCTGAGCCTCTCTCTACCTACCGCCAATCCGCTGCATCGGGGCAAGGCCGTCGAGGCGTACTTCGACAACCTGCTGCCGGACAGCGAACCCATCCGCAAACGGCTGCAGGAGCGTTTCCACACCGACTCCCGCGACGCGTTCGATCTGCTGGCTGCGATCGGGCGTGATTGCGTGGGCGCCATCCAGATCCTGCCCGCCGACGAGCCGCCCGCCGACACCCGCAAGATCGAAGCCAGGCCGCTCAACGAAGCGCAGATCGCCGCCGAGCTCGCCGGCGTCGCCACCGCGCCCGCGCGCGATGAGTCCAGCGACTTCCGCATTTCCATCGCCGGCGCCCAGGAGAAGACCGCATTCCTGAAGTACAACGGCCGCTGGTGCCGGCCGCTCGGCTCCACACCCACCACGCACATCTTCAAACTACCGCTCGGCCTCGTCGGCAACCGGCAGGCCGACTTCCGCAGCTCCGTCGAAAACGAATGGCTGTGCGCGCGCATCGTCGCCGAGTTCGGGCTGCCCATCGCGCCCTGCGAGATCGCCGGGTTCGGCGAGCAGAAGGCGCTGATCGTCGAGCGTTTCGATCGCCGGCTTCATTCCAGCGGGCGTTACTGGCTGCGGCTGATGCAGGAAGACCTGGCACAGGCTACCGGCACGCCCTGGCATCGCAAATACCAGGCCGACGGCGGACCCGGCGTCATTGAGATCGCGCGCATCTTGCGCGGGTCGCAGGAAGCCCAGGCCGACCTCGCCACGTTGTTCAGGGCGCAGGTGCTGTTCTGGATGCTCGCCGCCACCGACGGACACGCCAAGAACTTCAGCCTGCGGCTCCTGCCCGGCGGGCAGCATCGGCTCACCCCGCTCTACGATGTCCTCTCCGCCTGGCCCGTGATCGGCAAGAAGGCAAACGAGATCCCGCCCGAGAAGGTGAAGATGGCGATGGCCGTGCCCGGCGAACGGCCGCATTACCTGTGGAAGAGCATCCAGCGGCGGCACTTCGAGACGTTGGGGCGCAAGCTCGGCCTGGGTGCGTCGACCACGACCGTGATCGATGAGCTCGCCGCGTCGGCCGACGCCGTGATCACCAAGGTTCAGCGTGGACTACCGCGCGGGTTTCCGCAGGCGCTGATTGACCGCGTACTGACGGGTCTGCGGAAATCCGCGAAAGCATTGGAGAGCCCGACGCCGTGAGCAGGTCATCCGCGAAATACGTGCGCATCTGGCGCGGCCGCACCCCGCGCTCGCGCGCCGACGAATACGAGCGATACAACTACGAGGTGGGCATCCGTCCGCTGCTCGAGATCGCGCTGGCCGTGGAAACGCTGCGCGAGGATCGCGAGGAGGACAGCGAGTTCGTCACCCTCTCCTACTGGCCGGATATCGAGTCGATGGCGCGGTTCACCGGGCGCGATCCGCGGGAGATCCATCATTTGCCGCGGGATGCGGAGTTTTTGATCGAGTTGCCGAAGGCGATTCAGATACTGGAGCTGCGCAGTTCGCGAGGGTTGGGGATGGTCGAGGACCGGGCGTTGCCGGGCTGAGTCGAGCGCTGCCGCGAGTTTTTTCGGCGGAAAACCTGCGGAGTCGCACATGGCCGGCAAATCCCGGCCGATCCGGGTGATGTGGCGGGGTCGGATCGGGCGTAAGTCACTGAAAAGCTGCCGGATTGCTTGACGGCGGCGGGGCAAGCCGTGAGAATGCGCGCCCTCTTGGTTCTCGGTTCCCTGGTAGCTCAGTCGGTAGAGCGTCGGACTGTTAATCCGTTGGTCGTTGGTTCGAGTCCAACCCAGGGAGCCACTCTATTCAAGGTCCGTTCTGGACACATCGGTAACGTTTTATACCGATGACATGGGTAACACCTTAGCAGCGAACGGGCTCTCGGCACATTCGAAACGATTGCTCTCGTGGTCGAAGTACCCCAGGTCGTAGTGCATGAAGCTGATCAGCC